>CAZCAK010000088.1:0-6934 GCA_964496605.1 uncultured Acidiferrobacteraceae bacterium
CGTTCCCTTTAGCCGCATCCTCACGCAGTTGGCGTTTCCCTTACAAACCGATTACATCCATGCCACACGCTACGGCGCGGCGCTCACCGGCGGCGATTTACATTGGATTGCCGGCCCGGCAGTATCGCCGGAAGGTCGCGTGGTGGTGTTGGTGGACGACATCCTCGATGAAGGTCTGACGCTTGCGGCGATCGAGGCACGTTATCGCGCGCAAGGCGCACAGGCGGTGTATAAAGCGGTGCTGGTGAATAAGCTGCGTACGCGCGCAACATCGATCATTGCCGACTTTGTCGGACTTGCGGTGCCGGATCGCTATGTCTTCGGGTACGGTATGGATTACAAGGGTTATCTGCGCAACGCCCCCGGCATTTATGCCGTCGCTGGAGCATAGTCGTGACATTGCTAGCAATTATCGGCGGTAGCGGGCTTACTAAGTTAAAGAATTTACAAATCACCGAACGTCGCGTCATGCGCACGCCTTATGGTGAACCCTCAGCGCCGCTCACCTACGGCCAGCTCGGTGGCCAGACGGTCGTTTTTTTACCGCGCCACGGTTCGGGTCACACTATCCCGCCGCATCGAGTGAATTATCAGGCCAATATTTGGGCGCTAAAGGAAAGCGGCGTGTCGCACGTGATCGCGGTCGCCGCGGTGGGTGCCATTACGCGCATGGCGATCGAATCGCATCTGGTCTTGCCGGATCAAATCATCGATTACACCTACGGCCGCGCGCATACCTATTTCGGCGAACAAGGTAAGGTGACGCACGTCGATTTCACTTATCCCTACTGCGAACAGCTGCGCCAGGTCCTATTGGACGCCGCCAAACGCACCGGTGCCAAGGTCGCAACGCGCGGGACGTATGCCGCGACGCAAGGTCCGCGGTTCGAAACGATTGCCGAAATCAATCGCCTGGAGCGTGACGGTGCCGACATCGTTGGTATGACCGGTATGCCAGAAGCGGCCTTGGCGCGCGAGCTGGGATTGTGTTACGCGACCGTGGCGGTGATCGCCAATCCCGCTGCCGGGAAGGGTCCAGCAACAATCAGCGTGAAGGAAATCGAGAAGACCTTGGAAGGCGGTATGGAGAAGGTGCGCGCCTTGGTCGAGCAGGTCATTCCACTACTCAATTAGCCCGGCTTTTTGCCGGGCGTCGTTGTTTTCACTGGCGTCACGCGCAATAGCACACCGAATTTCGGGTGATCGAAATAATTCGTCTCGAGGCTTTTCAGGCGTCGTTGTTCGCTTAAGGCATAGCGCACGGGGCCGTTCGCATCGGTTCCGCCGCCGAGCGTGAGATCGACATCGGCGTGCAAAAATCGACTGACATAAAACTGTATCGTACCGTCCAGCTCGCCGGCTTGGATGCGCATTGGTTTGGTTGTATTGCGTTCGCCGCCGGCTTGCGTCCAGTGGCGTAGCGCTAGCACGCGATAATTTGGATCTTTCTCTAAATTCGCAACATTCGGAGCGAGCTTCGAGTCGGGGGCGAGGCCATCTTCGGGCGTTTGCGCCTGTGGCAAATTCGCATTCGGCTGCGGCGGGTTCCACGCCTCGTCCTCGCTCAGTGACGCATTGTGTTGCTCGAACACCACCGCCTCGATGAGGTATTGTTTTTCTTCTGGGGCAGCATGCGCGCCGGCGGCGGCGAGTGCGAGTACGATCGACAACGAACGCAGGATAGGCGACACGGGTCAGTCCTTGTAAAATCTTTGACTATAGTATGGCGATGACAACGCCAAGAGGAAAGACAGGAGTGGTGCGGGATGGCAGTTAGATCGGTATTGCGCATGGGCGACCCCCTGTTATTGCAGGTCGCCGCACCCGTCACCGAATTCGATACGCCGGCGCTGCATGCGCTGGTGCGCGATATGTTCGACACCATGGCGGCGCTCAATGGCGCCGGTCTAGCGGCACCGCAAATCGGTGTCTCGCAACGCGTGGTTATTTTCGGCGTCGACGCGAATCCGCGTTATCCGGAAGTCGAGCCGGTGCCGACGACAGTCCTGATTAACCCCAAGATCGAAATTCTCGATCAGCGTACCGAAGACGGTTGGGAAGGGTGCTTGAGTGTTCCCGGCATGCGCGGTCTCGTCAGTCGTTATCTCAAGCTGCGGTATTCCGGACAGAATCAGCACGGTGAGCCGATTAGCCGCATGGCCGAAGGATTTCACGCGCGCGTGGTGCAACACGAGTGCGATCATCTCGACGGTATTCTCTATCCGATGCGCATACGCGATATGCGCCTGTTCGGCTTCGAGGAAGTATTGTTCCCAGGCCAGCGCTTCGCCGACTAATCGGCGATTTCCTGCAAAATCGTCTTCATCGCGTTCAGTCGCGCGTCGCCGTCGGCGAGATCGGCGTTGATGCGCAGTCGCGTCGGGCCATCGAGTCGATAACGCTTCGGCGCCGACTGCAGTAAACGAATAATCCGCGTCGGATCGACGTTCGGTTTCTGTTCGAATTCGATCTTACCGCCCTTCGGCCCGGCCTCGATTTTACGAATGCCGAGCGGCGCGGCGAGGAGTTTCAGTGCCGTAACCTTGAATAACATTTTGCCCGCCGGCGGCAGCGGCCCGAATCGGTCGACGATCTCATTTTGCAAATCTTGCAACTCGACTTCGTCGCGTGCGCTTGCGACGCGTTTGTACAGCACCAAACGCAAGTGCGGGTCGCCGACGTAATCGGTCGGCAGCAATGCCGGCGTTTGTAGATCGATTTCGGCCATGCCGCCTTGCTGCCAATCTTGCTCGACATCGAGCGTCTTGCCGGCCTTGATCGTCGCAACCGCACGATTTAACAATTCCGTGTACAAACTGAAGCCGATCTCGTCGATCTGCCCGCTTTGCGATTCACCGAGCAATTCGCCGGCGCCGCGAATTTCCAAGTCATGCGATGCGAGCGCAAAGCCGGCGCCGAGATCTTCTAGCGATGCAATCGCATCCAGACGTTTTTGTGCGTCGCCGGTCATGGCGCCGGGCGTCGGGACTAATAAGTACGCGTAGGCGCGGTGGTGTGAGCGTCCGACGCGACCGCGCAATTGGTGCAATTGCGCCAGGCCAAATTTATCGGCGCGCTCGATGATGATGGTGTTGGCTGTCGGTACGTCGATGCCGGTCTCGATGATGGTGCTGCACAATAAAATATGAAACCGCTGGTGATAAAAATCCAACATCACGCGCTCCAAGTCGCGTTCCGGCATCTGACCGTGCGCGATGCGGATATCGGCTTCCGGCACCAGCTCCTGTAGCCGCTTTAACGCCGCTTCCATGGTTTTGACGTCGTTGTGCAGAAAATACACCTGTCCGCCGCGGCGAATCTCGCGTACGCAGGCCTCGCGCACGATCACATCGTTCCATTGCGTAACGAAGGTTTTGATCGCGAGCCGCGCCTGCGGCGGTGTGCCGATAAGCGAGACGTCGCGTAAATTCGATAGCGCCATATTCAAGGTGCGCGGCACCGGTGTTGCAGTGAGCGTTAATACATCGACATGGGTGCGCAGCTTTTTCATTTGTTCTTTTTGACGCACGCCGAAGCGGTGCTCTTCGTCGATAATGACCAGGCCCAGTTGCTTAAAGCGCACATCGTCTTGTAATAAGCGATGCGTGCCGATCACGATATCGACCTTGCCGGCGGCGAGCGCCGCGAGCGCGGCGGCCTGTTCGGTTTTACTGCGAAAGCGCGACAGCAATTCGATCTTGACCGGCAGATTCGCGAAGCGGTCGGAAAAGTTTTGGTAATGCTGCTGTGCCAGCAATGTCGTTGGTACCAGCACTGCGACTTGTTTGTGATCGTGCACCGCCATAAACGCCGCGCGCATCGCGACCTCGGTCTTGCCGAAGCCGACGTCGCCGCAGACCAGACGATCCATCGGTTTATCGCTGTGCATATCGCTCAGCACCTCTTGAATCACGCGCGTCTGATCCGGCGTTTCTTCGAACGGAAAATCCGCCGCGAACGCGAAGTAATGCGCGTCCGGCGCGGCGAAGTTATAACCCTTGCGCGCGGCGCGTTGCGCGTAAATTTCCAATAACTCGACCGCGGCGTCGTGCGCCTTTTCGCGCGCACGGCGCTTGGCCTTATCCCAGGTATCGCTGCCGAGTTTATGCAGTGGCGCATGATCCGGATCGGTGCCGGTGTAGCGCGAAATCAGGTGCAGCGCCGTGACCGGAATATAAAGCTTGTCGCCGCCGGCATATTCCAAGGCCAGGAATTCGTTTTGCGCATCGCCGACGCGCATGGTTTGAAGTCCGAGATAACGCCCAACGCCGTGGGCCTCGTGCACCACCGCGTCGCCGACCTTGAGCTCCGCGAGCGAGCGGATAATCGCATCCATATCGCGCGCGCTCTCGGCGCGACGCCGGCGTTGCGCTACGCGTTCGCCGTAAAGTTGTGGCTCGGTAACGATGCTGAGCGCCGGGTCTTCGAGTACCGCACCTTTATCCAAGGCGGCGCAGGCGAGCGATAGTTTCGCGTTTTGTTGCAAAAACTCTGGCCACGAATCGCACGCTTGTGGATGAAAGCCGTAATCGATCAAGAGATCGCGCAACATCTCGCGGCGACCGGCGGTTTCCGCGACGATCAGTACGCGTCCGGGATAATCCTGCAGATATTGCGCGAAGCTGTGGTACGGGCGCTCGGCCTTGGTATCGACTGGCAGCGCCGGCGGCGGTGCGGTGTTAAACACGATATCGTGTTTGCGCGCCGCGGTATCCTCCGCGGTTAAGCTGATGCGTGCATACGCGCCGAGACGCGCGCTCAATTCGTCCGGCGATAAAAACAATAACTCCGGTTTCAAAATCGGTCGCTCGCGATCGTGCGCGAGCGAGGCATAGCGCGCCTCGACTTCGCGATAGAACTGTCGCGCCGCGGGATCATGCTCGACGGCTTCGATACACAGCGTGTGCGCGGGCAAATAATCGAACAGGCTCGCCATTTGCTCGAAAAAGAGCGGTAAATAATATTCGATTCCGGCCGGGCTGTTACCCTCGCTCACCTCGCGATACAGCGGTACCCGCTGTGGGTCGCCCTCGAAACGCGCGCGGAATTCTTGCCGAAAGCGTTTAATGGCGGCGTCGGTCACCGGGTATTCGCGTGCCGGCAGCAGTTCGATGCGCGGAAATGTCGCCCCAGAACGCTGATTATCGGGATCGAAGCCGCGAATCGATTCAATGCGGTCGTCGAATAGATCGAGGCGATACGGTTGCGTGCTACCCATGGGAAACAAATCGACAATACCGCCGCGCACCGCGAACTCACCCGGCGAGATCACTTGCGCCACCGATTGGTAGGCCGCATCGGCCAACTGCCGGCGCAAGGCGTCGAGGTCCAAGCGGCTGCCGACCTCCAATAAAAAGCTATGCGCCGCGATATGCGCCCGCGGAACGGTGCGGTGCATGAGCGTCGGCAGCGCCACGATCACGATGCCCTGTTTGAGATCGGCCAGGCGGTACAGGGCCCGGACGCGCTCGGAAATGATCTCCTGGTGCGGCGAAAACGCGTCGTAGGGCAGGACTTCCCAGTCGGGAAACGGTAACACCGGGAGCGGGTCGTTGCCGCGATAAAACATGATTTCATCTTCCAGCTGCTGGGCACCGCGCACGTCGGCGGCGATGACCAAAAGCGGGGCGGTGTGGGCCCGCGCGGCGGCGACCAGGGCGAGACCGCGGCTGCTGCCGAATAGGCGGCGCCAATGCATGTGCCCGCCGTCGGCAGGCAGAGGTGGCCGTAATGGGCTTGCGCCAGTGGGCGATTTAACGGGGGCGGAGGCGGTCGACATAGCCGTTCAAGGGGCGCCATTGTACGGTAGTCGGCTGGTGCCGAGGATACCTTCCGTGGAGTTGTCACAACGGCGATTTGCACGCATAATCTCGTGGCACATAACAAGTTGGTTCAATAGCTTATAACGATTATCTACACTACCCGCTATAAAAGCTGGAGGAGCGCGACATGAAAAAGACCACGTTTAAAGTGGGCGATGCGGTGTTTTACCCAGCGGCCGGCGTCGGCCGTATCGAAGGCGTCGAAGATATTTTCATCGCCGGGCAATGGGAACGTTGTTTCGTCATTCGCATTCAAGAAAACCAAGTCACGATCAAAGTACCGCAATCCAACGTCCAACGCAGTGGCGTGCGTCCATTGCTCAGCGGGAAAAAGGTTAAAGAGTTGTACAAGGTATTGGCCGCCGATTGCGCTGCACGCGTCGCTGCCGGCAATATCGCCGAGTACTACAAGCAACTGGAGCGCAAGATCAATACCGGCACCTGCCTCGAGCTCGGCGAAGTAGTACGCGATTTGATGCGCCAAAAGAAGAATGGCAGCCTGTCGTTCGATGAGGCGCGCTTATTGGAACTGGCGAGCAATTTCTTGAGCCGCGAGCTCTCGGTGATCGAAGGCGTACCGCAACGCGCCGCCTACGACCAAATTCGTAGTCACGTCGGCTAGGAAATAGGCCCCGCGCGCATTGACCGGCCCTCGCTCCACTGCGCGCTATTGGGCCTTGGTCCCGGCGGCCGGCATCGGTCGCCGTTTTGGTAGTGAAGTCCCCAAGCAATATCTTAGCGTCGCCGGCCGCGCGGTCATCGCGCATAGTGTCGAGCGTTTACTCGCAGAGCCGCGCATCCAAGGCGTGTTGATCGGCCTCGCGCCGGACGACCGCTTCTGGGCCCATGTCCCCTTGCGTCACGCGCGTCTGCTCGGCACTTATGTCGGCGGCGCCGATCGTGCCGCGACCGTACTCAAGGGTCTCGCCGGCTTGCAACAATACGCCGCGCCGGATGATTGGGTGCTGGTGCACGATGCGGTACGGCCGTGCGTGCGCGTCAGCGATATCGCGAGCTTGATCGATGGCGTTGGCGACGATGCCGACGGTGGTTTGCTGGGTGCGATGGTCGCCGATACGGTCAAGCGTGCCGATATCCATCGTCACGTTACC
>CAZCAK010000089.1:0-6919 GCA_964496605.1 uncultured Acidiferrobacteraceae bacterium
CAGTGCTCGACGGTGGTCATTTGTTGTTTTACGTCGTCGAGGCGATCAAGGGCAAGCCCCTGTCCGAACGCGCCCTGGGTATGGGCCAACGCGTAGGAATGGCGGTATTATTCGGCCTCATGATTCTCGCCTTCTATAACGATTTCGTGCGGATACTCCAATAAGCCGCATTCGATGAAACCGCTCGTTACGCTGTTAGTGTGCCTGTGGCCGGCGCTTGCGCTCGCATTCCAGCCGTTCACCATCGAAGATATTCGCGTCGAGGGCGTGCAGCGTACCGAGCCCGGTACCGTTTTCAATTACTTGCCAGTGAAGGTCGGTGATACCTTGACCGACGAGAAGGCGCGCAATGCGATTCAGGCGCTATTCAAGACTGGGTTCTTCAACGATGTAAAACTCGATCAGCGCGGTAAGGTCCTAGTCGTGATCGTCTCGGAGCGGCCGTCGATCGACAGCATCAAGATCAGCGGCACCAAGGAAATTGACGAGGAGACGCTGAAGAAGTCCTTGAAAGAGGTCGGCCTCGCCGAGGGGCGAATTTTCAATCGTCAACTACTCGATAAAACCGAGCAGGAATTGAAGCGCCAATATTTCGCGCGCGGGCGCTATGCCGTGGCGGTGAAGCCGACGGTCAAAAATCTCGAACGCAATCGCGTCGCCATTACCATCGATGTCTCCGAGGGCCGCGTGGCGAAGATTCGCCAGATCGATATCGTCGGTAACCGCGCCTTCAAGGATAAGGACTTGCTCGGCACGTTCACCCTGAGCACGCCGACTTTATTTAGTTTCTTTACTAAGAACGACCAGTATTCGAAACAGAAACTGGCATCCGATTTGGAAGGCCTGCGCAGCTATTATCAGAACCGCGGTTATCTCGAGTTCAATATCGAATCGACCCAGGTCTCAATCTCGCCGGATAAGGAAGGCATCTACATCACGATCAATATTTCCGAAGGTAAGCGCTACACCGTCAGTGGTTATAAGCTCGCCGGTAAATTAATCGTAGCGGAGAAGGAGTTGCGCGATCTGATTCCGATCAAACCGGGCGATACCTTCTCGCGCCAGGTGATCACCGACAGCAATAAACGCGTCACCGATCGCCTCGGTAACGACGGCTATGCATTTGCCAACGTCAACGCGATTCCCGATATCGATAAACAGAAACAAACCGTCGCGTTCACGTTTTTTGTCGACCCGGGCCAGCGCGTATATGTGCGACGCATCAATTTCAGCGGCAACGACCACACGCGCGATCAAGTGTTACGCCGCGAGATGCGTCAGTTCGAAGGCACCTGGTATTCGACTGCCAAGATCCAGCGCTCGGTGCAGCGCCTTAAGCGCTTAGAATTTTTTGAAGAGGTCACGGTAGACACACCGGCGGTGCCCGGTAGCCCGGATCAAGTTGACGTTAATGTCACCGTCAAAGAGCGCGAATCCGGCAATTTGCTGGCCGGTATCGGTTATTCCGACGCCGAAGGTGTGTTGCTCAATGCCAGTATCTCGATGAAGAATTTAAGCGGCACTGGGCGCGAACTGAGCGTCAGCATCGATAGCAGTAAAGTGTCGCAGAATTTCAATATTCGTTATCTCGATCCTTATGTCACGCCCGACGGCGTCAGCCGCGGTTATACGCTGTACTCGAATCGGTTCGATGCCGCGGCGGCGAATACCGGTTCTTATAGCACGAAGACGCGCGGTGCCGGGGTCGATTGGGGGATTCCGATCGCCGAAGAGCGCAGCGTTGGCGTCGGCGTCGCCTGGGAACAGATCGAGTTCTCGACCGATTACACGTCGCCCTTGGCGGCGCAAGATTTTGTCAATCGTTATGGTGCGCGCAACGATACCCTCAAGGGCACTTTGAGTTGGGCCTACGATAGCTTGGATAGCGCCTATTTCCCCTCGCGCGGCATGGTACAACGTGTGGTCGGCGAGGCCGGCGTCCCCGGCGGCGAAATCGATTACTACAAACTGACGTATGTCAGCTCTTATTTCGTTCCGCTGAGCCAGCGTGTGACCTTCAAGTTGCGTGGCGAGTTAGGCTACGGAAATGGGTACGGCAACACCACCGAGCTGCCGTTCTACAAAAACTTCTACGCCGGTGGCACCAATAGCGTACGCGGCTATCGCTCGCGTTCGCTCGGTCCACGCGATCCACAGCGTCTCGATCCGGTCACGGGCAATACCATCGGCGGGTCGCCGATCGGTGGCAGCCAGCGCGTGTTGGCGAATGCCGAATTATTGTTTCCGGTCCTGGGTGCGAAGGAAAACGCCAATTCGATGCGCTTGAGCGCGTTCCTCGATGCCGGTATGGTGTATGGGCCGGGACAGACGGTCGATCTCGGCGAGTTGCGCTACTCCGCGGGCATCGCCTTCAATTGGTTTACGCCGATCGCGCCGCTGAGCATCAGCTACGGTTCGGCGCTGAACGCCAAAACCGGCGACGAAATCGACCGCGTGCAATTCACCTTGGGTACCTTATTCAATCGATGACCGGTCCGAATAGATGTTTGAGGTGGTGCGGGATTGCCGCGACGCTGTTGTTATTCGGCACCACGGTCGGTGCCGCAGACCTCAAGATCGGATACGTCAACGCGGCGAAGGTGATCGAAGACGCACCGCAAGGCCAGCTCGCACTGAAGCGTTTGGAAACCGAGTTCGGTCCACGCGATAGGGAACTCGCCACGATGCAAGACAAGATTAAGGAGCTTGAGACCGAGCTCGATAAAAACAATCTCGTGCTGAAAGATTCCGATCGGCGCAGCAAGGAACGGGAAGTGGTGTCGCTCAAGCGCGATTTGCGACGTGCAACCCAGGAATTCCGCGAAGATTATAACGTTCGACGCAACGAGGAGTTGTCGGCGCTGCAGAATCTGGTACAGCGCGCCATCGTCGAAATCGCCAAACAAGACAAATACGATCTGATCTTGCACGAGGGCGCGGTTTACGCCGGCGATAAGGTCGATATTACCGATCAGGTTCTAAAGAAACTCGGAAAAAAATAAACGCATGGCGCTCACGCTCGCGGAATTGGCACAACGCTTCGGCGGTAGCATCCGCGGCGACGGCGGTTGCGTCCTCCGCGGTGTCGCCAACTTAAACGAAACCGCACCCGATCGCCTCGCATTCCTGGCAAATTCCAAATACCGCGCGCAGCTGGAGCGTGTGCGCGTCGGTGCAGTACTGCTAACCGCAGCGGACGCGGAAGGCTTCCACGGCAATGCCTGGATCGTTACAAACCCGCGTTTGGTGTTTGCGCGCGCCGCCGCGCTGCTGCACGCGCCGCCACCACTAACGCCCGGTGTGCATGCCAGCGCCAGCATCGACCCGACGGCGCATATCGCTGCGAGCGCACGTATCGATGCCAAGGCCGTGGTTGAAAGCGGTGCGTGTATCGGCGAGCGGGCGCATATCGGTGCCGGCTGTTATATCGGTGCCAATGCCGCCGTCGGCGACGACACGCGCCTGGCACCGAACGTCACCTTGATGAATGACTGCCGCATCGGCGCGCGCGGCGTGGTGCACTCCGGTGTTGTCATCGGCAGCGATGGTTTCGGCTTCGTACCGGATCAGGGGCATTGGGTGAAGATCCCACAACTCGGGCGCGTTGTTATCGGCGACGACGTCGAGATCGGCGCCAATACGGCGATTGATCGCGGCACGCTCGGTGATACCGTCATCGGCAATGGCGTAAAACTCGATAATCTTATTCAAGTGGCACACAACGTCGAAATTGGCGACGACTGCGCCATGGCCGGCTGCGTCGGCATCGCCGGCAGCGCCAAATTCGGTCGGCGCTGCACCGTCGCCGGCGGCGCTGGTATAGTCGGCCATATCGAAGTCGGCGACGACGTCCATGTCGGACCAATGTCAATGTTAAGTCATAGCGTCAAGGAGCCGAGCACCTGGTCCGCGGCGATGCCAGCCATGCCGGCGGCAGAATGGCGCCGCAATGCCGCTCGCGTGCGTCAGCTCGATGACTGGGCGCGTCGTTTAAAATCGTTGGAACAAAAACTATTGCAGCTTATGAAAGGATCCAGCCGTGAGTGAAACCATGAATCAATTAGAAATCTACGAGATCCTCAAGCGCCTGCCGCATCGCTATCCGATGTTATTAGTCGATCGCGTCATCGGTTTCGTCAAAGGGGAATCGCTGGTCGCAATCAAAAACGTCACGATCAATGAGCCGTTTTTCCCCGGTCATTTCCCCAACCGCCCGGTGATGCCGGGCGTTTTGGTGATCGAGGCCATGGCCCAAGCTTGTGGTTTATTGTCATTCAAGAGCCTCGATGAGTCGGCCAATAGCAACGCGATTTACTTATTCGTCGGCATCGATAATGCGCGCTTTAAGCGTCAAGTTATCCCCGGCGATCAATTGCGGCTCGAGGTGCGGCTGACGCGCAGTATCCGCGGCATTTGGAAATACGACGCCAACGCCTATGTCGGCGACGACCTGTGTTGCACCGCGGAACTCATGTGTACTTTTAAGGAGTTTCAATGATACACGCGCAGGCCATTGTCGATGCGCGTGCACGCCTGGGCGCGAACGTCAGTGTCGGCGCGTTTTCGATTATCGGGCCCGACGTCGAGATCGGCGACGGTTCTTGGATCGGACCGCATGTTGTCATCAACGGTCCGACCAAGATCGGCAAGAACAATCGCATCTATCAGTTCAGTTCTATCGGTGAGGCGCCGCAGGATTTAAAGTTCGGCGGTGAGCCGACGCGTCTGGAACTCGGCGACGGCAATACCGTGCGCGAGTGCTGTACCTTTAGTCGCGGTACCGTCGGCGGCGGCGGCGTCACCCGTATCGGCAATGACAATTTCTTTATGGCCTATGTGCACATTGCGCACGATTGTCACGTCGGCAATAACACGATCTTCGCCAACAACGCCAGTCTTGCCGGACATGTGACGGTGGGAGATCACGCAATCCTCGGTGGCTTCACCGGCATCCATCAGTTTTGTCGCATCGGTGCGCATTGCATGACCGGGATCGCGACGATTTCGTTCAAGGATATTCCGCCGTATCTCTTGGTCGCGGGTAATACCGCGGTGCCGCACGGCTTAAATTTGCGCGGGCTTAAACGGCGTGGTTTTTCCGAAGATGCGGTCGACGCATTAAAGCGCGCCTATAAGGCGGTGTATCGTAGCGGACTCGGCCTCGAGGCGGCGCTAAGCGACATCGAACCGCTCGCCGCGGCGCATGCCGAGGTGCGCCACTTCGCGGAATTCATTCGCCAAAGCGAACGCGGCATCATTCGATAACGATGCCAGACGCGCACCCCCTCCGCATCGCCATGGTCGCCGGCGAGCATTCTGGCGATTTGCTCGGCGCCGGTCTAATTCGAGCCTTGCGTGCCCGGCGGCCCGATATTCGCTGTTACGGCATTGGCGGGGCAGGTATGCAAGCCGAGGGTTTCGAAAGTCTTTACCCGATGGATCGGCTCGCGGTCATGGGGCTCACCGAAGTCTTAAGTCGCTATCGCGAACTACATCGCCTGCGCAAGGAATTGCGCGATCGCTTTCTATCCGAGCCGCCGGATGTCTTCGTCGGTATCGATGCACCCGATTTCAATCTCGGTCTCGAAGAACCATTACGCCGCAGCGGTATCCCGACCGTACATTACGTCAGTCCTACGGTCTGGGCTTGGCGCGGCTACCGCATCCACGGTATTCGTCGCGCCGTCACCCGTATGCTGACCCTGTTCCCATTCGAGGCGGATTATTATCGACGGCAAAATATTCCGGTCACCTTCGTCGGTCATCCGATGGCGGCGGAAATCCCCGAAACCGTCGACCGTGCCGCGGTGCGCGCGGCTCTCGGTGTGCCGCTCACGGCACCGGTGATCGCTTTATTACCCGGCAGTCGTATGCGCGATCTCAAGGCGCACGCCGATCTTTTCGTTGCTACCGCGCAATGGCTATACGCGCGCGATAACCGCTTGCAGTTTCTCGCGCCGCTGATCGACGCAGAACAATTGCAATCGTTCCAGGCGGCGATCGTGCGCCAAGGCGCACAGGCATTACCGCTTCGCTGCCTCGAGGGCCAGGGTCGCGCGGCGATGTCCGCGGCCGACGCGGTGTTGCTGAAATCCGGCACCGCGGCGCTGGAGGCGATGTTGCTGCAACGCCTCATGGTGGTGACCTATAAAACATCCGCGCTGAGTCATTGGTTGATTCGGCGATTCTCGCACGTGCAGCTTTATTCGATGCCGAATCATCTCGCGGGCCGCGAGCTTGCGCCCGAGCTCATGCAGGACGACGCAACGCCGGAGCGGCTCGGTGCCGCGATCGAAGCCTGCCTCGTCCCAAGCCCACATAATCAAGAGGTGTTACAGGTTTACGCTCGCTTACATCGCGAGTTGCGGCAGAATAGCAACGCCTTAGCGGCACAGGCGGTGTTAGACCTGGCGCCGGGCGCGGAGGGGAAACGGGCGTGAAACCAGATTTGCTCACGGCGGGCGTCGACGAAGTCGGCATGGGTCCACTCGCGGGGCCGGTGGTGGCGGCGGCGGTGATTCTCGGCCGCTATTGCCGTATCCGCGGTCTCGCGGATTCCAAGGTGCTCAGCGCCGAGGAGCGCGAAGAATTGGCGGAAAAAATTAAGGCGCGCGCCGTGTGTTGGGCGATCGGTCGTGCGGAAGTTGCGGAAATCGAACAATTGAATATTTTGCGTGCTGGCTTATTGGCAATGCAGCGTGCGGTGGCGCAGCTACAACCGGCGCCGGATCTCGCCTTGGTCGACGGCAATCGGCCGCCGCAATTGCTTTGTCGGGTAAAGACAATTATTAAGGGCGATGCCAGCGTGCCGGCGATTTCCGCCGCGTCGATTATCGCCAAGGTCGCGCGCGATGCGGAGATGCGCGCCATGGATGCACATTATCCCGGTTACGACTTCGCGAGTCATAAAGGCTATCCG
>CAZCAK010000090.1:0-6919 GCA_964496605.1 uncultured Acidiferrobacteraceae bacterium
GTCGCGAACATCCGAAACGTTGAGCGAGCCGCTGATGGTGGTGGTGTCGATGATGTTTTTTTGCGCGCGGCCATAAAGGTTTTATTTCGTTGGCAAGTACTGTAATGGATCGACCGGGACGCCGCGGTGGCGTATTTCGAAATGCAGCTTGACTCGATCGGCGCCGCTACTTCCCATCGCGGCTATTGCTTGGCCCCGCTGTATCACGTCCCCCTCCTTAACGTAGATTTTTTCGTTATGAGCGTAAGCGCTTAAAAAATCGTCGCTGTGCTTGAGGATGATAAGCTGGCCGTATCCGCGAAGTCCACTGCCGATATACACGGCCTTACCGGACGCTGCGGCGTGAATAGATTGACCACGCTCGCCACCGATGTCGATTCCCTTGTTAGGACCATTCGCGGCATAGTAGTTTAAAATTTTTCCGCGCACGGGCCACGCCCACGGTCCGAAATTGTTCGACGCCTGTCGCTTATCGCGTCCTATATTTACAGGCTCATGCGCGCGATGTGCGACCGGCGGTAATGTGGGCTTGGCGCGCTCGACCTTTGGCGCGACATCTTTTTTGGCGCTTGTGATCGGTGCCTTTATCACCGGTGCTTTTAAAATGAGTTTCTGTCCTGGCTTTAACAAGTACGGCGGACTAATCCCGTTCCAACGCGCAACCTCTTTATAATCCTCTCCTGCCTCCCATGCGATGCTATAGAGCGTGTCGCCTGCGATGACGGTGTGCGTCCCCGATGCGTCGTGTTGTCCGCCGAGGCTTCGATCCGCGACCGGCGCACGCCGCGAGCTATTACTTGCGCACGCCGCGAGCGCGGCGATCACGGTCACGACCAGCGCGAGGCGAATTAGCGACAATGCGGTGAATTGGGATCGCTGATGAGCGGCACGAAATTCACGAGCTCGAGATGCTCCGTGGCGTAACCGTCTTCGCTGCGCACGACACTGATCAATTGCTGACAATCGTTGCCTACCGGCACAATCATACGTCCGCCAATGCGCAACTGCCCCAACAAGGGCGGCGGAATACGATCAGCAGCGGCGGTTACTAGAATCGCGTCGTACGGTGCGTGTTGCGGCCAGCCAGCGCTGCCGTCGCCGTAACGAAACTGCACATTGGTGAAGCCTAAGTTCGCCAATCGCCGTTGTGCCTGCGTGCTGAGGTTTTCGATACGTTCGACCGTGTAGACTTCCTGCACCAGCGACGCCAGCACGGCGGTTTGATAACCGGAGCCGGTGCCGATCTCAAGCACCTTGGACGGCGCATCGCGCACGATGTATTCGGTCATGCGCGCAACGATGTAGGGTTGGGAAATCGTTTGACCGAAGCCGATCGGCAGCGGCGTATCTTCGTAGGCATGAGTAGCGATACCTTCGTCTACTAACAGGTGCCGCGGTACTTCTAGCATGGCATGCAAGACGCGTTCGTCGGCAATACCCTTTTCACGCAAACGCTGCATGAGTCGTTCGCGCGTGCGCCGCGAAGTCATGCCGATACCGCGAATTTGTTGGGTCATGCCAAATGCTTCACTAACGCAACCAAGACGCCACTTTATCCAGCGCAGTATATCGCGTGAGATCGACATGCAAAGGTGTCACCGACACGATGCCGTGCTCGATTGCATGAAAATCGGTACCGGCGCCAGCGTCGGCCGCAGCACCGGGCGGACCCACCCAGTAAATCACCCGGCCGGCGGGATCTTGTGCCCGTACGACTGGCTCGGCCTTGTGGCGATGACCAAGCCGAGTGGCCTCAATGCCGCGCAGCTGTTCATACGGCAAATCCGGGACGTTCACATTAAGAATGGTATCGGCCGGTAGTGGATCGCGTTCCAGGCGTTCCAACAAATCGCGCACGACGCGTGCTGCGGTTGCGAAATGAGCGCCGCGTGTACCAACCAGCGATACCGCGATCGCCGGTAGGCCGAGGAAGCGCCCCTCCATTGCCGCCGCGACCGTACCGGAATACAACACGTCATCGCCGAGATTGGCGCCATGATTAATACCCGACACCACCATGTCTGGTTCGCGTTCCATCAGGCCGGTGATCGCAAGATGGACGCAATCGGTCGGTGTGCCGTCGACGTAAATAAAACCATTCGCCGCGCGATGCACGCGCAAGGGATTGGTCAAAGTGAGGGAGTTGCTGGCACCACTACGGTCGCGCTCCGGTGCAACGACGGTAATTTCTGCGACGGCGGCAAGCATCTCGGCGAGGCAGGTCAGCCCCGGCGCTAGGTAACCGTCGTCGTTGCTCAGCAAGATGCGACGCATATTTATGGAATCCGCGGCGCGCACTGCGCCGGCGTTACCGCAGCTGCACCGAGCGCGACTCGAGCGCCAAGCTGCGCGTCATGGCGGTACCGAGTCGACCGGCGAAGCGATTCAGCAAATCTTCTTGCACCGTATAATCGACAATGTCCTCGGCTTCGAATACTTCGCGCGCGACATCGCTAGCACTGCCGAATTCATCGATTAGGCCGAGTTCCTTCGCACGGTCACCGGCCCAGACCAAGCCGGAAAACATATCTTTAGTTTCGTGCAAGGCGTCGCCACGGCCTTCCTTCACGGCATTGATGAACTGCCGATGAATATCCTGCAATAAGCCGTTCCAGAAGCGTTCATGTTTGGGATTAAGCGGTGAAAACGGATCGAGGAAGCCCTTATTTTCGCCGGCAGTCATGAGTCGGCGTTCGACTCCAAGTTTTTTAAGGGTACCGACGAATCCGAAGCTATCGCTGACCACGCCGATCGATCCAACCAGGCTCGCAGGGCTGGCGTAGATTTGATCCGCCGCCACGATGGAGTAGTAACAACCGGAGGCGCAGACGTCGCCGACTACGGCGTAAATCGGAATATCGGGATACTGTTCGCGCAGACGGGTGATTTCGGTATTGATATAAGCCGACTGCACCGGACTGCCGCCGGGACTATTGGCGCGCAAAATGACACCGACGGTTCCCTTTGCCTCAAACGCCGCACGTAACCCGCTGATGACGCTGTCGGCGCTGGCTTTGCCGTTCGATTCAATTACGCCTTCGAGATCGACCAGCGCGGTATGGCGCGCACTCAAGGAGCCATGACCAAAACGGTCCGACTGTGTAAGCCACAACATCAGCAGGAATAGAAGTGCGAAGAACAGCTTGAAGAAAATACCCCAACGGCGCGATCGCCTTTGCTCAATGATCGCGGCCATGGCGACGCGTTCGAGTACGCTGCGCTCCCATGAGGTCTTGGTGTCTTTCTCTTTACCGCCGTCCTGACTATTGTCTGCCATATCGCCTATTCAACACTCACTCTCTAATTCGAACTACACCGTCGCGCTCTTCTACCACCAACGCAATCAATCCGCGCCCGTTACAACGTCCGGCGACACAGGCGCCGGTGCCGGGATGATAGCGTGCACCATGCGTCGCGCAAATGAGAAAATCACCGCTAGCATCGAAAAAATCGCCCGGTGACCAGTCGAGTTCCACCGCGAGATGTCCGCAACGGTTGAGGTACGCGAAGACTTGTCCGCGATAACGAATCGCGAACGCGGGAAAATCGCCGCTAGCGGTATGGACCATAAAGCGCACACCGCGACCGCCATCGGAGATCGCGTTACTCGGGCCGGTCCATTCTGTTACCGCAGTCGTTTCCGTCACCATCGCTGCGTATGCGCTAGTTCAGCCACGCATGGACGTCGGCAAAGGAGTTGAGACAAGCTAAAGGATCATGCGCCAAAAGATGCTCCCGAGGATGCACGCCATAGCTCACGGCGAGACGTGCCATGCCTGCATTCGCCGCCATCTCCATATCGAAGGTGGTGTCGCCGATCATGAGCGCGTCGCGACGATCGACGGCGGTATCGCTCAAGATATGCTCCAGCATTAAAGGATCGGGTTTCGAACGCGCCTCGTCGGCGCAGCGACTACTACAGAACCATGTACCGACACCGGTTTGGGCCAGTACCCGCTCAAGTCCACGGCGCGCCTTGCCAGTGGCGATGGCGAGGCGATAGCCATTCTGAACTAAATTCTCTAAACCTTCTGCAACTCCAGGAAATAATGGCGTTTTCGTTGTGTCATGGATTAAAAAATGTTCCTTATATGCAGCGACGAGGCGCGCCAACTCCGGCGGCGCCACGCCGGGAAATAACGTGCCGAGCGCTTCGGCGAGTCCAAGACCAATGACGCGCCGCGCCACAGCACGATCGAGCTCGGGTAAACCACAGTCACGCGACGCCGCGCACAGGCAGTTCACGATTTTGGTTTCAGAATCCATTAGGGTTCCGTCCCAATCGAATACGATCAGTTTATAGGGCCGCTTCATGGATGCGTTCTAAGGCCGTTTGCAGATCGTCCGGTAGCGGTGCACAGATCTCGACGCGATTGCCCTGCGCCGGGTGGCGAAAGCATAAGCTGTAGGCGTGTAGGAACAGGCGATCGACGCCATGCGTGCGCATGATGCGATTGAAGTCGCGGTCGCCGTATTTATCGTCGCCGGCGATCGGATGGCCGATATGAACCGCATGCACCCGTGCCTGGTGGGTGCGGCCGGTGAATAGGCGAATCTCGGCAAGGGTGCAGGTCTTGAAGCGGCGTTGCGGCACAAAGCGGCTATGCGATGCCTTGCCGGCGGCAGAAACATTCACCACCCGCTCGCCTGAGCCGTGCTGAATTTTTTCCAGGGCCACATTCACGCTGCGTGCGCGCCCGCTCCAAGCACCGCGCAAGAGTGCTAAATAACGCTTATCGAGACCTTCTTCGCGTAATAAGGCATGCAATGCGGTCAAGGCCGAGCGCCGTTTCGCAATTAATAGACAGCCGGAGGTATCGCGATCCAAACGGTGAACCAATTCAAGGTAGCGGCTATGCGGTCGGATTAGCCGCAGGGCCTCGATTAATCCGACGCTAATGCCGCTACCGCCGTGGGTGGCCATGCCGGCGGGCTTGTTGATTGCCAGAAAATGATCGTCCTCATAAAGGATGCGTTGTTCCAACCAGATAAATTTTTGGCCGCCATCGAGCTGCGCCGCGAGTTTTTCGCCCTGACCGCTTGCGGTACGTACCGGCGGGATGCGCACGATATCGCCCGCCTTTAACCGATAGTCGGCGCCGCAGCGGCCCTTGTTAATGCGCACCTCGCCTTTGCGTAATAACCGGTAAATATGTGTCTTGGGCACGCCTTTGAGGCGGCGCAATAGGAAATTGTCGATACGCTGACCGGCGTGCTCGACATCGACTTCAACGTGTTGGACCGTCGCGCGCGCGCCGGAACTCGGATGAGCTGGCATTGGGTTTTGTAATTGCCCGATTAAATCGGCACTGCTATAGTGGAAAAGTGTACTGAATCTTAACAAGTTCTTACCGGTACATGACAGGTTTTAGCGTTGGGATCGTTCCCGACGCGGGTTGCGGTACCACGCCGTGTCGTTATCCGGCGCCGCCCCACGGGTTTTGCACCCTCGCCCATTGAGAGGTTGCCGCAGTTAAGACGCTCTACCTAGCGACTGCTAGCGGAAAGATCGTCCAGCCGTAGGCGCGTACCAGTGTGACGCTGCCACGTGCCGCGTAAATGCTAGTCATGCATAATTATACGTATGGACGCTGCCGGTCTGCGCACAAGGTGCGAGGCGTCAGGTATAGAAAATGAAAAGAATGTTGTTTAACGCGACTCATCCCGAAGAGTTGCGCGTAGCGATTGTCGACGGCCAAAAACTCCTCGACCTCGATATCGAGTCTTCTACTCACCAGCAAAAGAAAGGCAATATCTATAAGGCGCGAATTACTCGCGTTGAGCCGAGTCTAGAAGCTGCGTTTGTCGACTACGGCTCCGAACGGCAGGGATTTTTGCCGCTAAAGGAAATTTCCCGCCAATACTTCGTGGGCTATGACAATCGCACTTCACTTGGTCAGGTCCGGATCAAGGATGTTGTCAAGGAAGGCCAGGAACTCATTGTTCAAGTTGAGAAAGAGGAGCGCGGTAATAAAGGCGCCGCTCTCACGACTTTCATCAGTCTCGCCGGCCGCTATCTCGTCCTCATGCCGAACAATCCTAAAGGCGGCGGCATTTCGCGTCGGATCGAGGGCGACGAACGCGCCGAGCTGCGCGACGTTTTGGCACAGCTCAATATCCCGAACGATTATGCCGTGATCGTACGTACTGCCGGCATCGGCAAAACGGCGGAAGAATTGCAGTGGGACTTGGACTATTTGGTTCAGCTCTGGGACGCAATCAGCAAGGCAAGCGAGGAACGCACCGCCCCATTTTTGATTTACCAAGAAAGCAATTTGGTGATCCGCGCGATTCGCGACTATCTGCGTTCCGATATCGGCGAAATCTTGATCGACAGCGACGAGATCTTTCAGCGCGCGCTTAAGTTTATGCAGCAGGTCATGCCGCATAATGCCTCCAAACTTAAGGCCTACAACGACGATATTCCGCTATTTTCGCGTTATCAAATCGAACACCAAATCGAATCGGCGTTTTCACGCGAGGTACGCCTAGAGTCCGGTGGCGCCGTGGTGTTCGACCACACCGAGGCCTTGGTAACGATCGACGTCAACTCCTCGCGCGCGACCAAGGGCAGCGACATCGAAGAGACCGCACTCAATACTAATCTCGAGGCAGCGGACGAAATCGCCCGCCAATTACGCCTGCGCGACCTCGGCGGTCTGATCGTCATTGATTTCATCGATATGACGCCGGTGCGCAATCAACGCGAAGTTGAAAATCGTATAATCGAGGCCCTGAAAGTGGATCGTGCGCGCGTTCAAGTCGGACGCATTTCGCGCTTCGGTTTGCTGGAAATGTCGCGTCAGCGTCTGCGCCCCTCGCTCGGCGAGTCGAGCAGCCTGGTCTGTCCGCGTTGCGAAGGCACCGGCCGTATCCGGAGCGTACCTTCGTCGGCGCTGAATATTCTGCGTTACATCCA
>CAZCAK010000091.1:0-6852 GCA_964496605.1 uncultured Acidiferrobacteraceae bacterium
GATATAGGAAAGCCCGACATCCATGAGGGTGTCAAGTTTACGTTTGATCACGGGGATTGCGTCGAAGAATTGTGCCGCGTCTTCGACGGTCATGTTTAACACTTCGTGAATGTTCTTGCCTTTGTAGCGAATCTCCAAGGTCTCGCGGTTGTAACGCTGACCTTTGCAGACGTCGCACGGCACATAGATATCCGGCAAGAAATGCATCTCGACCTTCAATACGCCGTCGCCTTCGCAGGCCTCGCAACGACCGCCGCGCACATTGAATGAGAATCGTCCAGGCGTGTAGCCGCGCGAGCGCGCCTCTGGTGTCGCGGAAAAAAGTTCCCGCAGCGGCGTGAACAAGCCGGTATACGTTGCCGGATTCGAGCGCGGTGTGCGACCGATTGGGCTTTGATCGATGTCGACCACCTTATCGAATTGGTCGAGGCCTTCGATTTCATCGTAGGGCGCGGGTGAAACATTGCTGCCATAGATTTGCTTCGCCGCGGCGGCGTAGAGCGTGTCGTTAATCAACGTCGATTTCCCCGAACCCGATACACCAGTGACGCAGGTCATCAAGCCGATCGGCACTGCGACATCAATGCCGCGTAGGTTATTGCCGCGCGCGCCGCGAATGAATAGCTGCGCTTTTGGATCACCGTCGCGGCGCTGGTCCGGGACTTCGATCGATTCCTTACCGCTGAGATATTGCCCGGTGACCGACTCCGGATTGGCAGCGATTTGGGTCGGCGTGCCGTGGGCGACGACGCGCCCGCCGTGGACACCGGCGCCCGGGCCGATATCCAGCACATAATCGGCATGTCGAATCGCATCCTCATCGTGCTCGACGACGATAACGGTGTTACCGAGATTGCGCAGATGACGCAGCGTGTCCAATAGGCGCGCGTTATCGCGTTGATGTAGACCGATCGAGGGTTCGTCGAGCACGTACATCACGCCGACCAGTCCGGCGCCGATTTGCGAGGCCAGACGGATGCGCTGCGCCTCGCCGCCGGATAGCGTCTCGGCCGAGCGCGCGAGATTGAGATAATCGAGGCCGACATTGACCAAAAACTGCAAGCGGCTTTGGATTTCTTTAATAATCTTATCGCCGACCTCGCGCCGATAGCCATCGAGCTTAAGGTCGCGAAAAAACCCGACCGCCGCGCCGATCGGGCGGCGCGTTACCGAGTCGATATTCTCGCCGGCGACAAAGACATTGCGTGCCTCAATGCGCAGACGGCTGCCACCACAGTCCTCGCACGGTTGCGAGCCGATATATTTCGCCAGCTCCTCGCGCACCGCTTGCGATTCGGTCTCGCGGTAGCGTCGCTCCATATTCGGCAATACGCCTTCGAACGCATGCGTGCGTTGATAGCGGCCGCGTTCCGATTGGTAAATAAATTTAATTTCCTCTTCGCCGCTGCCGTTGAGGATGATGTCGCGCACGCGCTTCGGTAATTTATTAAATGGCGCGTCGATATTGAATTTGTAATGTTTCGCCAGCGACTCGAGCATCGAAAAATAAAAGCCGTTGCGTCGGTCCCAGCCACGTATGGCACCCGCCGGTAGGCTTAGCTCCGGCTCAGCGATGAGCCGTGCCGGATCAAAAAATTGGCGGACGCCTAAACCGTCACAGCTCGGGCAGGCGCCAGCGGGATTATTGAAGGAAAATAAGCGTGGTTCTAATTCGCTTAAACTGTAGCCGCACTTTGGGCAGGCATAGCGCGCGGAAAACAATACCTCTTCGCCCTTGCCTTCGTCGGGCAAGGTCACGACGCGCGCCAGACCTTCGCCGACGTTCAAGGCGTTTTCGAATGATTCCGCGAGCCGCGTCTCTTGTCCGGCGCGCACCACGATGCGATCGACCACGATTTCGATGGTGTGCTTTTTATTTTTCTCGAGCGTCGGTGCGTGTTCCAGCTCAACCACTTTGCCGTCGATGCGCGCACGCACATAACCTTGTGCGCGAAAGTTTTCCAGTAGCTGGGTGTTTTCGCCCTTGCGCGCGCTGATCACCGGCGCGAGTAGCATGAGTTTTGTGCCCTCCGGCCAGCGCATGACTTGATCGACCATTTGGCTGACTTGTTGCGCGTCGAGCGTGATGCTGTGCGTCGGACAGCGTGGCTCGCCGACGCGTGCGAATAACAAGCGCAAATAATCGTAAATTTCGGTAACGGTGCCGACGGTTGAGCGCGGATTGTGCGAGGTGGATTTTTGTTCGATCGAAATCGCCGGCGATAGGCCTTCGATCAAATCGACATCGGGTTTCTCCATGAGCGATAAAAACTGCCGCGCATAAGCCGATAAAGACTCGACATACCGGCGTTGACCCTCGGCATATAGCGTATCGAAGGCGAGTGAGGACTTACCGGAGCCCGAGAGGCCGGTGATGACGATAAGGCGATCGCGCGGTAAATCCACGTCGATGTTCTTGAGATTGTGGGTGCGCGCACCGCGGATGCGAATATGGTCCATAGATTCTCGGGCGGAGGTGAACCTGCTACTATACCGCGCGCTGTAGCGCCGACGCAAAGTGCGCCGTCTTTCGCGATGAAGATTGCTATCGAACTCGAAAATCGAACAAGATCCCAATAAGATTACAAGCTCATCTATGTCGGCCATGTCCTCACGCGAGCGTCGTACCGTCGCTGTGCTCGCCAGCATTTACGCCCTGCGCATTTTCGGCCTGTTTCTCATCCTGCCGGTATTTGCGCTGTACGCGGCGCAATTAAAAGATCACACGCCGCAGCTGGTCGGGCTCGCGATTGGCGCTTACGGACTGACCCAGGCGTTATTACAGATTCCCTTCGGTGTCTGGTCGGATCGTTACGGACGCAAACCCATCATTCTGATCGGGCTTGGCATCTTCGCGCTCGGCAGCGTCGTCGCGGCGCTGGCGCACTCGATCGAAGGCGTCATTGTCGGCCGCGCGTTGCAGGGCGCCGGCGCTATCCCCGCGGCGGTCATGGCGCTGGTGGCGGATCTCACGCGCGACGAGCACCGCACCAAGGCGATGGCGGTAATCGGCAGCACCATTGGCACGGCATTCATTTTGTCGATCGTCGTCAGCCCCGTGCTCGCCGGCGCGGTCGGCGTACCGGGAATTTTTTGGTTGACCGCCTTGCTGGCACTCGCCGCCGGCGCGGTGCTCCATTACGCCGTACCGACACCAGTGGCGGCAGCACCCGCGAACCATGCCGGTCGCTCGTTCGTCGCGGCGCTGCGCGATGCGCAATTGTTGCGCCTCAATCTCGGAATATTTCTGCTGCACGCGGTCTTGACCGCGTTATTCGTCGTCGTACCGGGGCTTATCGTCAGCGTTTCCGGCATGCCGGTGGCGCAGCATTGGCATTTGTATTTACCGGTCATGATCGTGTCGCTACTTACGATGGCGCCGTTTGTCATGCGCGCGCACCGCGCCGGCAAGGTGCGCGGTCTCTTGCTCGGTGCAATCGCGACATTGCTACTCAGCGAGCTGGCGCTGCTCGAGGGTGCGCATCATTTTGCGGCGCTGGCAGTAGCCTTATGGTTATTTTTTGCTGCCTTTAATTTGCTCGAGGCGATGTTGCCGACATTGGTCAGCCGCGTCGCCCCACCCGATATCAAAGGTGGTGCGCTTGGTGTGTATAGCACGGCGCAATTTCTGGGCGCGTTCACTGGGGCTGCGGTCAGCGGCCAATTACTCGCGCATTTTGCGCCAACCGCGGTGTTTATATTTTGTGCACTCCTATTGGCGCTGTGGCTGGTCGCCGCCTTCGGTATGGCGGAACCGCCGGTATTGGCGACGCATACGGTGCAATTGCGCCACACCGACGAGCCGGCCACAGTCGTCAGCGGTTTGCGCGGGCTACGCGGCGTGCGCGAGGTCGTGGTCGTGGCGGAAGAGGGGATTGCCTATTTAAAGGTCGATCCCACGCTATTCGATCCGGGCTCGCTGAAGGGCTTTGGCCGGCCGGCATAACCGCGGCAAGTTTGGCGTGGTCGCGCCGCGCCTTCTTCGGTAAGATGGGCGTTCACTGCTGGAGGAGGTCTCATGGCGCGCGGTATTAATAAAGTCATTCTCATCGGTAATCTCGGTAAAGACCCGGAAGTGCGCTACGCCCCCAACGGCGGCGCCGTTACCAATATCACCCTCGCGACTTCCGAATCGTGGAAGGACAAAAACAGCGGCGAGAAACAGGAAAAAACTGAATGGCACCGCGTCGTGTTCTTCGGCAAGCTGGCGGAAATCGCCGGTGAGTATCTGAAGAAAGGCGCGCAGATTTACGTCGAGGGACGTCTGCAGACGCGCAAATGGCAAGACAAAGAAGGCAAGGACCGCTATACCACCGAAATCGTGGCCGGCGAGTTGCAGATGCTAGGCTCGCGTGCCGGTGCTGGCGGCGCGATGTCGGGTGATTCGTTTAACCAAGATGCCGGTTATGACGAAAAGCCGGCGACGGCGGGCAAAGTTGGCGGCGTCAACGACTTCGACGACGATATCCCGTTTTAATTTTCCGCGGTATCACTCTAAATACAGCACGCGCATCGTGATCGCCTTGGTCACGGCTTGCGTGCGGTTGTTCACGCCGAGCTTCGCGATAATTTTCTGCACGTGATTCTTCACCGTGTTATCGCTGAGATCGAGGATGCGACCAATTTCCCAATTGGTTTTGCCTTTTTGAAGCCACTCGAGAATTTCTTTTTCCCGTTTCGTTAAGCCTAAATTCCATTGTATGTGTTGACCATGGTTAGGCGGCACTTGATTGAGTGCGCGCGTTAGCGCCACATGCATGTGCGGCACGATCAGGTCGAGCAGATAAGCATGATGCGAACCGAGATCACCGGGAACATTGAAAAAGCTAAAATAACTCGAGATGCTACCTTCCAGATTGCGCATGCCGTGAGCGGCGATATTGCGGAAACCGTACTTGTCGATCGTGGCCAGCCAATATTGGTCGTATCCTTCATCGGTTTTGTCGCGGCAGAATAATTGCGGTGTCTGCTCCTCCGACCATTTCAGCATTAAGGGGCTGCGGATCTGCCCCGCGCTGGAAACGTCCTCGATGTATCCTTCTGGGAAATTGATTGCGACTAAGTGATAGATTTCAACGCCGGCTTCATTGATCTTGCCGATACCGCAGGCAAGGCGCTCGTGCGGAAAGATCCTCTTGATATCGCCCACCACCCAGGCACGGAAGTCGTCGAGATTCTTGATGCCAACCGACGATTCGATTGCGTTAATGAGGGCTTGGCGCTCGTCACCGTGAAGCGTTTTTTCTTGTGAGTGCATTCTTAATGGCCTCTTGGCTCCCGCTGAGGGCGGTTGCTGAAATGGCTTATTACCATAGTCTTGGGAGACCCTTACTGGTTATTTTGGACTATTTGGCCCTGTCGAGCCCAGCAATACAATGCCGGCACCCTGTGAGATACGGATCGTTGCATCTGAGGGGGAACGGATACCTAGGGGCTTGGGGAGGCGGCGGGGTGGCGAGCATACCATCCCGCCCTTTTTTTGCCTGTAATTCGGTGTTCGATGTTCCTTCGGGCGAGCGACCCTTAAGCAGCCCCCTGCACCGATCTGAGCGTCCGCTCACTCGACCCCTTCGTGGGGCCGTTCCGGTGAATCGATATGCGCCCCGCCGCGGCTATTAAACTGTCGCGTTTTGGCGTCTCTTCCGAAGGTCGCATAACAACGGCGTGAACTTTGGATATGGTGTGCACTCCCCTTAACGTTTTGAGGAGCGCGAAGACATGAATAAATATCTTGCCATTGCCCCCGCAGTATTACTCTCGGTCGCCTTGGTCGGCGGCTGTAATCGAGCGAATCACGAATCCAGTCGGCCCGCTAGCTCTACCAGTTCGGAGCCGTCGTCTAGCTCCAGCGGCTCAAGCGGATCTTCCATGAGCTCCCCGAGCAATAGCTCATCGCCGAGCGGCAGCAGTAGCGGCAGCTCCGGCGGTGCCGGTCCAAGCGGCAGCACTTCTTCCGGTGCGACACAGAAGGGCGCGCAAGATAAGCGCTAGCAAAGGCCGGATCAAAAATAGGTAATTTGGCCGCTGTCTCGCAACGCGAGACAGCGCGTATTGTTGTGCGCAAATCGGTAGGCGTCCCTGCATCGAGTGGGTATGATGCGCAGCGGAGGATATATGCCGCAGAGCGCAGCCGACACGCATGATGATCAGAGTTCCGATGTTACCGTTCCTCCGTCACCGGTTTCCTTCGTCACCGCCTTACGCTATTGGTTGAAGCTCGGCTTTATCAGCTTCGGTGGACCGGCAGGGCAAATCAGTATGATGCATCAGGAGCTGGTCGAGCGGCGGCGCTGGATCTCGGAGCATCGCTTTTTGCATGCGCTGAATTATTGCATGGTGCTGCCGGGTCCGGAGGCGCAACAGCTCGCGACCTACATCGGCTGGTTGATGCACGGCGTCTGGGGTGGTATCGCCGCCGGCGCCTTATTCGTTTTGCCGTCGCTCGTGATCTTGAGTGGTTTGACCTGGATCTATTTGGTTTACGGACAGGTGACGGCAGTCGCGGGTGTGTTGTACGGCATTAAACCGGCGGTCACCGCGATTGTCGTGTTTGCGGCGTATCGTATCGGCTCGCGTGCGCTCAAGAACGGTGTCTTGTGGGCAATCGCCGCGGCGGCGTTCGTCGCAATCTTTATTTTCAATATCCCGTTTCCGTACATTGTGCTCGCCGCGGGCTTGATCGGCGTTGCCGGCGGCCGTTTCGCGCGCGACAAGTTTAAAACTGGCGGCGGCCACGGCGCCGGCGATAAGTCATATGGCGCGGCTTTGATCGACGATCATAGCGGCGTCCCGGAGCATGCGCGGTTTCAATGGGCGCGCCTGCTCCGAGTGGCGTTCGTTGGCGTTACTTTA
>CAZCAK010000092.1:0-6841 GCA_964496605.1 uncultured Acidiferrobacteraceae bacterium
GATGGTGTAGCCCGTCGAGTACGCCGTTAGGCGTGCTGCGGTATTCGCTGCGCCGCTTACAACGATTTGTCCGGAAATTGGCCAATGGCCGACGATTACCAGCGGATGTGCCGGCGGTGTCGAAATCGTCACGTATCCGTAGTCAGGGTGATAAAAGCGTCCGTTGACCACGACATTTCCCGGAGACGACTCGTTATCGATCGTATAGTTGTCCAGCCAAAACGTTTTGCCGTTATTATCTTTGACGACCGTCGATGTCGTCATGATTAGAAGTTGCCCAGCTGGATCAAACGTTGCGGTCGTAGTACCGGCGACTACAAAAATGTCATTACCCGGTAGTTGAACGGCATTAACGTCGATAAAGGACATTGATACCGTGGTTCCCAGGGTACTCGTCGTGCCGGAAAAGATAACGGTTCCGTTCAGGGTTACCGATGGACCGCTAGGTCCGGAGAACCCGCTACAATACGACGCGAACGTCAGCATGCCGGTCGAGTCGGAAGTGGAAGTCACGGTCATGCTTCCGCCGCAGCTCCCTGGTTCAGTTTGGTTAACGCGCGTCATCGCACGCGTCGTTTGCATACTGCTTAAGATGATTGCTTCAACAATTTCTATTGGGCTGGGCGTATTAACCGCCCGTGTGGCAACACTGCTAGCGTTAACGTTGTCCTGTGCAGAGAGCGCCTGGGTGCTTAAAGTGGAGGCGTTACCGCTGTTAATCGTGGCCTGCGTTGTTGCTCCGGCATATTTAAGGCTGGCCTGTGGAATCGCGCTGTCTGAACTACCGCCGCCACCGCCGCCACCACAGGCGACCACCAACAACGCGGAAATCAACGTTAACGCTATTCGTTTTAACCCACACATAAACCCTCCCAAGGTTGCGAGCCGAAGTGGCTCGATGCGCATGTTATGAAATCGCGGTAGGGGATCCGTAACACCTGAGCTCGTTTTTTCGATTAATGGAACCCGGCCGCCGATAAATGGCGACTTAAGGTGGTTCTTGCGCCGGTTGTGCTAAGGCTTTGGCAATTGCCTCGCGCAGTTTTTCCGGGTGCGCCTCCGACTGCAATGGGCAGTGATAATGACCCGCGCGAAATAAAAACAAAGTCGGCAGGAAGAACACCGCGAATTCGCGCGTGAGTCCCTGATCGATGGCGGCGTCGACTTCGAATACGGTGATGTCGCCATCGGGGTAGTTTTGTAAGACTTCCTTCCAGCGCTTGCAATTACCGCAGCCTTCGTTGGTAAAAAACAAAATGCTTGTGCCCGGTGTGTGTGCGACGCGTTGATGAAAATCGAAGTGCTGTAAGCGGTGATAGGGCACGCGCGCATTATGGTGCGCTTGCGGCGTGTGGTAAACGCTGGCGAGCTTACTGAAGTAGCTCGTATACTGCCGGCGTGACATCGATCGCCGAACCGACACTGACGCCAGCTGTACTCCAAGCACTGCGCCGCGCATTGCCGCCCGATGCCTTACTGTATCGACGCGAAGACTTGCGCCCCTACGAGTGCGACGGCCTGTCGGCTTATCGACAATTGCCGCTTGCTGTCGCCTTGCCGCAGGATGTCGAACAAGTTGCAGCGGTCATGCGCATTTGTCGCGACGCCGGTGTGCCGATTGTTGCGCGCGGCGCCGGTACCGGGCTGTCCGGTGGTGCCTTACCGCATCGCGAAGGCGTGGTCTTGAGCCTTGCCAAACTCAATCGCATTTTGGAGCTCGATCCGGTGAATCGCCGCGCGCGTGTGCAGCCGGGCGTGCGCAATCTCGCGATCTCGCACGCGGCGGCACCCCACGGCTTGTATTACGCGCCCGATCCATCATCGCAAATCGCCTGTTCCATTGGCGGCAATATCGCGGAGAATGCCGGCGGTGTGCATTGCCTAAAGTACGGCCTCACGGTGCACAATATTTTGCGAATCGAAATGCTGACGCTCGACGGTGAATTGTTAACGCTCGGTAGCGGTGGTTTGGACGCGCCCGGCTACGACTTGCTGGCGCTGACCATCGGTTCGGAAGGTTTGCTCGGTATCGTCGTGGAAGCGACCGTGAAGTTATTACCGAAACCGGAGGCCACCCAGGTGACGCTGGCAAGTTTCGCCGATATCAGCGCCGCTGGCAGCGCGGTCGCCGCGATCATCGGCGCCGGTATTTTACCGGCGGGGCTTGAGCTTATGGACAATAATGCGATTCTCGCCGCCGAGGCGTATGCGCATGCCGGTTATCCGACCGATGCCGCCGCAATTTTATTGTGCGAGCTCGATGGCACCGCGCAGGAAGTCGGCGAACAAGTGCTGCAAGTACGTCGCATCGTATTGGAGGCGGGGGCCACCGCCGCCTACACCGCCCGAGACGAAGCGCAGCGGCAACGCTTTTGGGCCGGGCGCAAGGCGGCGTTCCCTGCGGTCGGACGATTGGCGCCGGACTATTACTGTATGGATGGCACGATTCCACGGGCGCAATTGGCGCCGGTGTTGCGGCGCATCGGCGAATTATCGAAGCAATACGGGTTGCGGGTCGCGAACGTATTTCATGCCGGGGACGGCAATTTACATCCACTGATTTTGTACGACGCCAATAAACCGGGCGAGCTCAAACGCGCCGAGTCGTTCGGCGGCGAGATTCTGGAGTTGTGTGTTGCCGTCGGCGGCTCGATCACTGGCGAACATGGTGTCGGTATCGAGAAGATCGATCAAATGTGCACCCAGTTCGCGTCGCCTGAATTGGAACAGTTTCACGCCATCAAGCACGCATTCGATCCGCGCGGCTTGTTGAATCCAGGTAAGGCGATTCCAAGCTTGCATCGTTGCGCCGAATTCGGGCGCATGCACGTGCACGGCGGCAATATTCCGTTTCCGGAAATCGAACGATTTTAGCGCTGCGCGCGCTGTGGGTTGCGCAGCGCCGGCGTAGGCAAGGAGAAGCGGCTCTCGAACGTGAGTGCGCCGTTGCCGTGCAGATCAACGTCGATTCTCAGTGTCACACCGTTTTCTACACAGAAGAACCGATATGGCCCGGCCTGGCTTTGCAGCGCCGCATTGAGTGAGGGAAATGCGGCGATGAAACGCACCCCGATCGCGTGGACCTCGCGTACCTTGGCGCTATACATCGGGGCGATGCACTGGCTTTGAAATTGCGAATCGTTGGCGACGCGGATCGCTTGCGGATCGTTTTTCGCCTGCAGCAATACGCGACGGGTACGGCCATCGCCGGAAAAAATCGCTTCGTATAAACGGACCGCGCCCGCAGGCATATTCGGAGTTTTCATTGCGTCATACCGCGTTTCGATGCCGGACGACTTGCAAACTTGATACCAAACTCGTCGCGGTGAATTACGACGTAAACCAGCGCGGTGGGATCTCGCGATCATGGAATATTTCGCGGTCGATCCTAGTCTTTCGTCTAGGCACTAACGGGGGCTCACCATGAAACTGATACAGGCGCTTTGGTACGCGCGCGGCGGTCGCTGGATCTTATCAGCGGTGCTCTTGATCCCGCTTGCGGTCGCAGGAGCGGCTGCGCCGAAAGAGGCGACGCCGGCGGACTTGGCCAATATGGACAAGCCGGCCGAGGCGGATGCGGTTGAGGCCGATATCGCGCGATGGGGCGCGGAGCTCAAACAGCAGCCATCGGCGCCGGGGTACGTGCGGCGGGGCATCGCCTATTTCAAGCTGCGGCAACTCGACGAGGCAATCGATGATTTCAACGCCGCGCTCAAGCTCAACGATCGTCACGACGACGCCTATTTCGCCCGCGGTATGGCGCTGGCCCGTAACGGCGATATCGAAGGCGGAATCGCCGACCTCGGCGTCTATATTACGCGTCACCCAAATAGCAGCTTGGCCTATACCAAACGTGGAGTACGGCATTTGTGGAACGGCGATTTTGCCGCGGCGGAAAAGGACTTAAGTCGGGCGATCAAGCTTGATCCACGCAACGCCGAGGCGCACGACGACCTTGGCGTGATCTATGCAAAACGAGAAGACTACCGCGAGGCCGCGCGGCACTTTGCGACCACGATCGACATTGAACCGCGTTATCAAAAGGCGCATCACAATCTGGCCTTGGTGCGCTATTTGATGAACGACAATGAGGCGGCGCTGGCCGCTGTCAATCGTTCCTTGGCGCTTGGGGCCGACCGCGATTCGCTGCTACTGAAAGCGGTGGTGTTGGAGGACATGGGTCGCAGCGCCGAGGCGCGTGCGGCCAAGGCGCAGGCGGAATTGATACCGGAAGGGCATTGGTCGGAACGTCAGGCGCTGGATTAGCTATCGTGAGTAGCGGGGGTGGTATGAAAGCAAATGTATTGGTTTTGGCGCTATTGAGTCTCGCGGCCGTGAATGTGCGTGCCGCCGACACCATGTGGTTGATTCCGGAAGAAGAGCAGGTGCGTACTTGGAATCAGTTCGTCAAAGACGTCTACGCACTGCATCAGGCGCGCATCGCCAAGATCGACGTTGAACAGAGCGAGGAGATCGGGAGCTACTATCTTTATCACGATTACTATCGTGAAGTGATCTACAAAGATAAAAAATCGGGACGTGTGCTCAGCGATATCAAATGGGAACGCGGCGCCAATCCGGAACGAATTCATACCATCGAGGTATATATCCACGATAAGCAGGGCCGACGCATCCGTGACTACGCCGCGATGTATCTACCTTGGGGCCGCAATTCGCCGATTCAAACCTTGGTGGGTTTCTACGATTACCAACCGAAGCTATATGCGTTTCGCAAATTCGATGCCTCGGGTCGGCGGGTCTACGAAGAATGCCGCGGCGATTTCGCCGGCAAGCCGGTCGAGTTCGGGCTCGACGAATTCGCCATGGCGCGCGAGGCGGAGACGACGATGAAGGGTGCGGCCTATCGCGCCTGCTTCAAAAATCTGCCGGAAGTCGCGGGTAAATATTTAACGCCGCAATAATTACTCGTGCACCATCCAGTGGGTATACATGCCGGCGTCGAGGTGATCGCCAACATGGCAGTGGTACATCCAGTGTCCTGGATTATTCGCGACCATATCGACCGTCTTCATGCTGGCCGGCAGCAGTTCGATGACGTCGGTGCGGTGACCATGATCGAGCACCGTTTGGCCGTGCCAATGCGCTGTATGTAAATCCTGCTCCGAGCCGAGCGCGAGCAAATACCAGCGTACGCGCTGTCCGCGCTTCACCTCGAGCCCGGATAGGTTCGCAAAAATATAACCGTTGATCGCATGCTTCATATTGCCTTCGCGCGCTTCGTGTGGCGATAGCGGCTTTTTCTTGCGACCGGTCGCGACTTTCGTGTGACCGTTTTCGTTGAAGATCATGAACAAGGTAGTAAACGCGACGTCGACGTCCTTCGGGCGCGGATCGTCGGTACCGCGTTCCATGCCTTTTTTGGTCACGACGATCGATCCGATCAGGCCCTCGTTCACTTCTTCGTCGGAGTCGACATGCGAGTGATACAACCACACCGTCGACGATGGATCGGTGGTGCTGGGGGCGGCATCGCCATCGGCTTCCCAGGTATAGGTAAACGATTCACCCGGACGCACGTAGCCGCCCGGCCCCTTGTGATCCGCACCCTCGTTGGCCTCATCGTAATGCAGGCCATGCGGATGCATCGTTAATGGCCGGTCGGTCCGATTGAGAAAATGCACCTTGAGCGTATCGCCTTCGACCGCGAGCAGTTGTGGTCCGAGAATGCCCATCCATTCCGGCTGCGGTGTGCGGATCTTGTAACTGCCGTCGGTATAGCCGATATAGCGATATTTGATGTAGGTCAGATCGTGCCCCCAGACACCGAGGCCGCGGTCGGGGTACATCAGGTTCTTGCCGCTGGGTGCAAAATTCCATTGCACCTTTTCTGCCGCGATCCAGTATTCGCGCACCGTCGCCGACGCCGGCAATGCGGCGAACAGCACCGCCAGCGCCAATGCGCGCCGGCACCACTTCATCAGAACCGACATCGTGCTACCTATATTCAAAAAAAGACTTGGGTTAATTGTATTACATATGATGCGTTGACGCTGAGGCGACGCCCCTCGACAATGCGCGCCATGTCATCGGACCTCACCGCGGAACTCCAAGATCGTGTGCGCGCGGCCTCGCGCGGCGCGAGCGGATTGGAAATTATTGCGGGTGGCACTAAACGATTTTATGGACGCACCCCGTGTGGCGAGCCGCTATCACTCGCGGCGCATCGCGGAATCGTGCATTACGCACCGGAGGAGCTGGTTCTCACGGCGCGCGCCGCAACGCCATTAAGCGAAATCGAAACACTGCTGCGCGAACACGGGCAAATGCTTGCCTTCGAGCCACCTTACTTTGGTGATAGTGCGACACTCGGCGGTACCATCGCCTGCGGTTTTTCGGGTCCGCGCCGGCCTTATGCCGGCAGCGCGCGCGACTTTATCTTAGGCGTGAAAATCTTGAATAGTTCCGGCGAGGTGCTGCGCTTCGGCGGCGAGGTCATGAAAAACGTCGCCGGTTATGACGTCTCGCGCCTCATGGCCGGCGCGCTCGGTACGCTCGGCGTGTTGCTCGAAATATCGCTCAAGGTGTTGCCGCGTCCGCTGTGCGAAACGACCGTACGGCTCGAGCAGGATGCCGCGACCGCAATCGAGACCATGAATCGATTTGCCGGGCAACCCTTACCCTTGTCGGCCGCGGTTCACGACGGCGCGGCTTTATACTTACGACTTTCCGGCACGGCGGCCGGCGTCGCCGCCGCACGTGATCGCATTGGCGGCGATGATGGCGACCCGAGCGACACCTTATGGCGTGAGGTGCGCGAACAGCGCCACGCCTTCTTTCGCGGCGATGCGCCGTTGTGGCGTCTGTCCTTGGCGCCGGCGAC
>CAZCAK010000093.1:0-6829 GCA_964496605.1 uncultured Acidiferrobacteraceae bacterium
AAATACCTGGATCGATAACACATAGCCGACAAGGGTCGCGGCGCCGGCGGCGAGCATGCCGGCGAGCGTTCCCATGGCGATGAATTCCGCGAACACGCCGCGCAGTAATTGCGCGCGGCTCGCGCCGAGCGTGCGCAGCATTGCGCTTTCGTAACGCCGTTCGTCTTCGGTGTTTTGCAGGGCGGCGTAGAGTACCGCGAGGCCGGCGAGCAAGCTGAAAATGAACACGTACTCCACCGCCCACGCGACGCGGTCCATGATGGCGCGCACCTTCTGCATGATCGCGTCAACGTCGATCACTGTGACATTCGGGAAGCGCTGAATTAATTGCGTCAAGGTGCTGTTCTCGTTTACCGGCAAATGAAACGCGGTGATATAGCTTGCCGCCGCTCGCTGCAGCATTGCCGGGGGTGCGATGACAAAAAAATTGACCCGGAACGAATCCCATTCGACGCGGCGCAGGCTTGTGATCGGCGCCTCAATTTCTGCGGCGCCGACGCGAAAGCGCAAGCGATCACCAAGCTTTAAACCCAAACGTTGCGTCAGACCGGCTTCGACGGACCAGCCGCGTTCGTCAGGTGTCTGCCACCAGCGACCGGCGGCAATGGCGTTGTCGGCTTGCGGCTGTGCCGCCCAGGAAAGATTAAACTCGCGCTCCGCCAGGCGACGCGTTTGCAAATCGGGATAGTCCTCCGGCGTCACCGCGCGATCGTTATGCGCGATGAAGCGCCCGCGCACCATCGGATATAAATCGGTCGCGTGTCCGCGCGCGCGCAAAAATTCGCGCACGGGCTCGACTTGGTCCGCTTGTATATTCACTAGAAAACGATTCGGTGCGTCCAGCGGCAGGCTACCGCGCCAGCTGGCGAGGAGATCGCTGCGCACGATCGACAAGAGCAGCAGCACCATGATGCCGGTGCCGAAGGCCGCTACCTGCAGCACGGTACTCGCCGGTCGTCGCGCGAGATTGGCGAAGCCATAACGCCAGGCGACACCGACGCGGGCGCGCAACGGCGCCAGCGCGCGTACGAGTGCGTAGGCGCTGCCGACTAAGACCGCCAACGTTGCGATGAGGCCTGCGGCGACCCAGGCAGCGAGGCGCAGATCGCGTACCTGCAAAAATAATAGAGACATCACCGCGGCAAACGCACTGAGATAGAGCGCGAACGTGGTTGCTGGAATCGTGCCGAGATCGCGTCGCAGTACCCGCAGCGGCGGTACATCACGTAACCGCATGAGCAGCGGCAGGGCGAAACCGAGCAGCATGACGACCGCGGTGGCGAGACCGAACCACAGCGGCGCGAGCGCGACCGCCGGCAAGCTTTGATGCAATAAGCCGCCGGGCAGGGTGCCCCCCAGCAGGATGCCTAAGACAAACTGCGCCAGATAACCGATGGCGCTGCCGACAACGCCGCCGACTAACGCGAGCAGTGCCAGTTGCCAAACGAATAGGCGCAATATCCAGGCGCGCGTGGCACCGAAACAACGCATGAGCGCGACCGCGTCGAGGTGGCGCGTGGCGTAACGCAAGGCAGCACTAGCGATGGCGATACCGGCCAAAATCGCCGCGACCAATGCGGCGAGACCTAAGAATTGCTCGGCGCGTTCGAGTGCGGTGCGTAATTCCGGCCGCGCGTCGCGTACCGTTAATACACGCGCACCGCGTGGCAGCGCGTGCGCAATGTGGTCACGAAAACCTTGTACCGCAGCGCTGCTACCGGCAACGAGTAAGCGATAGTCGACGCGACTGCCCGGCTGGATAAGCTGTGTCGCCGCGAGGTCGTCGCGATTCATCATGACCCGTGGCGCAATGCTAAAAAAATCGCCGCTGCGGTCGGGTTCGTAAGTCAGCACACGCGCGATGCGCAGGCGCGCTTGTCCCAGTGCGAGATCATCGCCGACGTGCAGATTCAGCGCCGGCAATAGTTTGGCCTCGACCCAAACCGTTCCTGGTGCGGGGATTTCCGCGATTGCAGTATCGGCGGCGAAGGGCGCGGTCGCGACACGTAGCCGACCGCGTAACGGATAACCCGGCGCCACGGCTTTAACCTCCGCGAGTTGAAAACCATCAGCGGTCGTTACCGCGCTGTAAAAACTCGCGGTCGCGGCGGATTTTAGCCCCGCATCGGCGGCCATGGTTGCCAATGCCGGTGGCAATGTTGCGCTATTGCTAATCACAAGATCGGCGCCGAGCAATTCCGCCGCCTGTTGCGTCATCGCTGCATGCATGCGCTGCGCGAAGAAATTGACCGCCGTAAGACCGCCGACCGCGATGACGAGCGCGAACAACAGTACGCGTAATTCGCCGGCGCGGATCTCGCGCCTAAGTGCACGCACGGCGAAGCGCAGCGATGACGCCTTCATACCGCGCCGACTTGCCGCCCAGCGTCGAGCGCGATCGAGCGATCGCAGCGCGCGGCGAGATGGGTGTCGTGCGTGACCAATACCAGCGTGGTACCGCGCTCGCGTTTGAGTGCCAACATCAGCTCGATTACATGCTCGCCGCTGCGTTGGTCCAAATTACCGGTAGGCTCGTCGGCGAATAGGATCGCCGGTTGCGTCGCGTAGGCGCGGGCGATGGCGACGCGTTGCTGTTCGCCGCCGGAGAGTTGGCGTGGGTAGTGATGCATGCGCGCGCCCAAGCCGACGCGGGCAAGCGTATCGCGCGCAATGGCCGCGGCGTTGTCGCGGCCGCTGAGTTCTAGCGGCAACATGACGTTCTCTAACGCGTTAAGGCCTGGCAATAGTTGAAACGATTGAAATACGAAACCGACATACTGGCCGCGCAGCTGTGCGCGCGCATCTTCGTCGAGCGCGAATAAATCGTGGCCCGCGAGCCAAACTTGCCCCTGCGACGGGGTATCGAGCCCGGCAAGCAGCGCGAGCAGCGTTGATTTTCCGGCACCGGAGGCACCGACAATAGCGATCGCTTCTCCCGCGGCGATGCTGATATTAATATCGATCAAGATCGCGAGCTCGCCTTCCGGGCTCGTAACTTTTTTGTGTAGCGATTCGGTACGAATCGCCGGAATCGACGACGTAGCGAGGTGCGCGGGGATGTTACGGTTCATAACGCGGGCGATGGTCCTGTTCTTGTTGGCGACGACGGCGGTGCGCGCCGCCGACACGGTACTGATCTTCGGCGACAGTTTGAGCGCCGGCTATGGTATCGCGCTAGATGCGGCTTGGCCGAAATTATTGCAAGCGCGCTTGCAGGAACAAGGATTCAACGCCGAGGTCGTCAACGCCAGCATCAGCGGCGAAACCACTGCCGGTGGCCGCGGCCGGCTCGCCGCCTTGTTGACGCAATACCGACCGCGCGTGCTGATTCTGGAATTGGGTGGTAACGACGGTTTACGCGGATTACCGCTGAGGACAATCGAGGCTAATTTAAAAACCATGATCGAACAGGCGCGCGGCGCCGGCGCCAAAGTTCTCGTGACGGGAATGAAACTACCGCCGAATTATGGGCCGTACGCCAACGCCTTCAGTAAGATCTACCCGCCACTTGCGCGCGGCGATGATGTTGTCGTGGTGCCGTTTCTGCTCGAGGGTGTCGGCGACAATGCCGAGCTGATGCAAGCCGACGGCATTCACCCGCGCGCCGAGGCCCAACCGCGTATCGTGGAAAATATCTGGCCGAAATTGGTGCCGCTATTGCGCAAGTAATTACTCGGCATCGGCCGGGTTTGCCACCGACACCACTTCTTCCAATGTGGTCAGACCGGCAAACACTTTTTGTGCGCCGCTGATGCGTAGCGGGCGCATGCCTTCCTTCAAGGCCTGGTCGCGGATGACGGCGAGATCGGCGCCGGGTTTGATACAACGGCGGAGACTCGGCGACATCGAGAGCATTTCGAATAAACCGACGCGACCGAGATAACCGGTATTACGGCATTCGAGGCAACCCTTCGGCAACGGCACCTGCGCCGGTTTGCTCACCTTCCACGGCTTAATCAGTGATTCCCATAGCTCGTTGTCGAGCGCGCCCATTTCTTTGCAATGCGGACACAGGCTGCGCACTAGGCGTTGCGCCATGACGCCAAGCACGGTGGCATTGATTAAATACGACGGCACACCCAGGTCGAGCAAACGCGTGATCGCGGACGGCGCATCGTTGGTGTGCAGCGTCGATAATACTAGGTGGCCGGTGAGTGCTGCCTGAATCGCCATTTCGGCGGTTTCAAGGTCGCGAATTTCGCCGATCATAATGATGTCCGGATCTTGTCGTAGCAGTGCGCGTACGCCGCCGGCGAAGTCGAGTTCGATGTTGTGCTGTACCTGCATTTGATTGAAACGCGATTCGACCATTTCAATCGGATCTTCGATCGTGCAGACATTGACCTCCGGCTTTGCGAGTTGACGCAAAGTCGAGTAGAGCGTTGTGGTCTTACCGGAGCCGGTCGGACCGGTGACCAAGACGATGCCGTTCGGTTGATTCGTCATCTCTTGCCAACGTGTGAGATCGTCGTCACCGAAGCCGAGGTCGCGGAAACTTTTTACCAAAACATCCGGATCAAAAATACGCATCACCATTTTCTCGCCGAACGCGGTTGGCATGGTCGCGAGGCGTAGCTCAATCTCCTTGCCGTCGGGTGTTTTGGTTTTCAGGCGACCGTCGAGCGGTCGGCGCTTCTCGGCGACGTCCATGCGCCCGAGGATCTTAATGCGGCTCGTGACCGCGGCCATCACCGGCGTCGGAATTTGATACACCAGGTGCAATACGCCGTCGATACGAAACCGAATATTGCTTTGCTCGCGTCGCGGCTCTAAATGGATGTCGCTCGCGCGTTGATCGAATGCGTACTGCAACAGCCAGTCGACGATGTTGACGATGTGTTGATCGTTGGCGTCGAGCTTGCCGGCGTTGCCGAGTTGCAGTAGCTGTTCCAGATTGGTGATGTCGCTGCCGGTGTGCAGGCCCGAGGCTTGCTTCACCGAACGCGATAGGGTGTAGAACTCGATCAGATAACGGCCGATGTCGACCGGGTTTGCGACGACGCGCACGATCGGTTGGCGCAATAATCGACCGAGTTCCTTTTCCCAGTCGGTGACTCCGGGTTCGGCGGTGGCGATCGTGACTTGGTCTGCGGCGACGCGGATCGGCAAGATGCGATTGCGCGCGGCGTAGGCATACGACATCACTGCCGTGACCGCACTCACGTCGATCTTAAGCGGATCGATATGGTGATATTCGAGTCCGGATTTTTTGGCTAACCATGCCGTGAGCAGTTCTAGCGTCAACGGCTTATGCGGTGGTTCGGTTTGCGGCAGGTTTTGATCCGCGATCACCACCAGCGGATGAATATCGGCGCGCGGCTTAGCGCGATAACCGCGCATTAAACGCTCGGCGTCAGTCGGGGCGATCAAACCATCGGCAACCAAATCGTTCAACACCGGCTCGAGCTCGAGCTTTCCCGGTGTATTTGCCTTGTGTCGTAGATGCGCTTGTCGTCTTACGTCGGCCATCGTGGTTCTCGGCGGTTGTTCTCGATTGGTGCAGGGCGTTTTGCGGACACTTTTTTCAATAATAGTCGAGTTTTCGCCCTTAAGCCGCGCGCCAACGGCTTTGCTCGCTCGCGTCCGGCCGCCGCCGTTCTACACTTTAAGCCATTGGCATCCTCATCGAGATGCTTTGTCGCACGGGGGAAGTGCGTTGCGGAGGCGCGAGCCTCCGTTTTTTTATCGGCGATACCACCACAAACGTAGGCGCAAACCGAGTTCGGTGGTGTAACCGACCTCGACGCTGCGGATATCGCCGCGCGCATCAACCACGACGTCGGTCGGTACGCCGCGTATGCCATAGGCACGAACCCACTCGCTGCCGGTGTCGTTGATAATCGCAACCGGCCATTGTTGTTTGCGCGCATGCTGCGCCACCTCGACATCGCTCCCGGATTGCATCGCCACTGCAACCACGCGGTAATCTTTGGCGATGGCGGCGATGCTGCCTTCTTCGCTACGGCAAATCGGACACCACGTCGCCCAGAAATGTATTAGGGTTACGCGACCGTCGTTCGCCGCTAAGTTGAACGGCTCGCCGGCGAGTGTCCTGGCGACAATCGGCGGCGCCGGTCCGCGCGGCATATCGCGCTGCTGATAGGCGCGCACACCGAAAAACACTGCGGCGAAAACCGCGACTTCGACGGCAACGCGAAACCAGCGCCGACTTTTCCAAAACGCGTAGAGCGACCGCATCCCGTTAGTGCAATTTTAGGCGCGCGCGCGTCGGGCGTGTCAGCCACTCGGCAAGCGTCGATAGCATCACCGCGATCGTGCCGTGTAGTGCGCGCTGATGCAGCTTATGCAAGGACAAATACATCAGGCGCGCGATGCGCCCGCCGATCATGACATTGCCCATCAGATTGCCCATTAAATTACCCACGGTGCTATAGCGGCCGAGCGAAATCAGCGAGCCGTAATCTTTATAGACGTACAGCGGCAGCACCTTGCCGCGCATTCGGCGCTGCATGCTCTTCATCAATAAGCTTGCCTGCTGATGCGCCGCTTGTGCGCGCGGCGGTACCGTCGCCTTAGCATTCGGTTGCGGACAGGCGGCGCAATCGCCGAACGCGAAGATATTATCGTCGCGCGTAGTCTGTAACGTTTGACGCACAACGAGCTGATTGATGCGGTTCACCTCCAAACCATCGAGTGTCGCGAGAATATCCGGACCCTTGATGCCGGCGGCCCATACCTTCATCGCCGCGGGAATAAAACGACCGCTATGTGTGCCGACACCTTCCGCCGTGACCTCGGTCACGCGCTCGCCGGTGTAGACCTCGACGCCCAATTGCTCCAGCTGCGCGCGCGTCGCGTCCGATAATGC
>CAZCAK010000094.1:0-6747 GCA_964496605.1 uncultured Acidiferrobacteraceae bacterium
CCGACCTACGTGCACAAGACGCCGCCGTGTCAGGCGAGCTGCCCCTCGGGCGAAGATATCCGCGGCTGGCTCAATATCGTGCGCGGCATCGAGAAACCGCCCAAAGGCACGGCTTGGCAGGAATATGCCTTCCGCCGCTCGACCGAAGCGAACCCCTTCCCGTCGATCATGGGCCGTGTGTGTCCGGCGCCGTGCGAAAAGGGTTGCAACCGCAATGCACTGGAAGACTTCGTCGGCATTAACGCGGTGGAGCAATTCATCGGCGACTCCGCGCTCAAGAACAAGCTGACATTCAAGGCGGCAGAGCAATCCAGCGGTAAAAAAGTCGCCGTCATCGGCGGCGGCCCCGCGGGTCTGGCCGCGGCCTATCAATTACGTCGCAAAGGTCATGCGGTCACGATCTTCGATACGCATGAAAAACTTGGCGGCATGATGCGCTACGGTATCCCGGGCTATCGCACGCCGCGCGAGGTGCTTGATGGCGAAATCGATCGCATCATCAATATGGGCGTCGAAGTGCGTTATAACACGCGCGTCGGTGTCGACGTGCCGTTGCAACAGCTGGAAAAAGATTACGACGCGATCCTGTTCGCGATTGGCGCGCAATCCGGTCGCCCGCTGCCGGTTCCGGGTGCCGAGGCGGTCAACTGCATCACCGGCGTCGCCTTCCTCGAGGCGTTCAATCAAGGTCGCCTGCGTCACGTTGCCGGCCGCGTCGTGGTGATCGGCGGTGGCGATACCTCGATCGACGTTGTCTCGGTCGCACGCCGCTTGGGTTACGTAAAGGAAACCAAGGAATCGGATCGTCCGGAATATGTGGTGTTGGGCCACACCGCGCACGACGTGGCGAATATCGCCGCGCGCGAAGGTGCCGACGTCATGCTGATCTCGCGTCAATCGATCGACAAAATGAACGCGGCGAAGCATGAAATCGACGACGCCTTAAAAGAAGGCGTAAAGATTCGCGGCGCCCTGCAGCCGATTCAAGTCCTGCTCGACGACAAAGGCCGTGCGCGCGCATTGCGCGTCGCCGAATTGGATTATTCCAAGGGCAATAACCCGACCGTGAAAGAAGGCACCGAGTTCGATATCGAATGCGATCTCGTGGTAGCGGCCATCGGTCAAGGCGGCGATCTCAAGGGCTTGGAAGAATTCAATAACGGCAAGGGCCTGATCAACGCCGATAAACATTACCAAGTGCCGAACAAACCCGGCTACTTCGTGTGCGGCGACATCGTGCGCCCGCATTTGCTCACGACCGTGATCGGTCAGGCGGCGGTGGTCTCCGATACCATCGATCATTACTTCCAGAAGCACGAACTCGGCAAACGCCCGAAGGTCGACGTGCATCACTTCAATCTATTGCAGAAGTTGCAAGAGACCGGGTTACAGCCGGAAACCTTCGCCGCGGACAAGGCCGGTGATTTGCGCGGCACCTCGGAACACAATTACGCGATTCACAACTACGAAGACCGCTCCGCGAGTGAAGTTGCGCAATCCGGCGAGTTGTTCCTTGGTCACTTCGCGTTTACGCCGCGCAATAAGCGCACGGAAAAGGTTCCGACCGCGGAAGAGGTATTGGGCCACTTCGAAGAGCGCATCGTTGCCCTGAGCGACGACCAAGCCATCGGTGAGGCGAAGCGTTGCATGAGCTGCGGCTTGTGCTTCGAATGCGATAACTGCGTCATCTACTGCCCGCAAACAGCGGTGAAACGTACGCCGAAGGCACAGTCGACCATGGGTCGCTATGTGTATACCGATTACGATCTGTGTATCGGTTGCCATATCTGCGCCGACGTCTGCCCCACCGGCTATATCAAGATGGGCATGGGCGATCACTAAAATGTTGCGTCGTTTAGTCGCCGGTGCGTGCATCGGCTTATTCTGCGCCGGCATCAGTGCCGCCGGCGCTGCGGAACGCGATGTCGGCGCGAAGGCGTCGCGCGTACCGCAGCCGAAAGTCAATATCGCGCGCGGCGATAAATGCGTCGAGCCTACTGACGAGATGCGGCGCAATCATATGAAGTACATCCTGCATCAGCGCGACAAGACCATGCACGAAGGCATCCGCACGACGCAGCATAGCCTTGCGAACTGTGTCGAGTGTCATGCCGATCCCAATACCAAGACGGTTTTGGGCAAGGATGGATTCTGTGCCAGTTGCCATAGCTATGCCGCGGTATCGATCGATTGCTTCGAGTGCCATAACCCCTCGCCGCAACAAAAGGCTGCGAGTAACGGCTTGCCGGTGACCGAACCGCGCGCGCTCGATCGGTCGATCCTCGAGGTCTCGGCAAAATTGCCGACAACGAATACCGCACCGCGGAGTGCACCATGAGCATGAACCGACGCCAATTTCTCGGCGCCACGCTTGCGACCGCGGCGCTTGCCCCGGGCATGCGCCTCATCGATCTCGCGCTGGCGCGCTCGCCGGATGAGGCAGCGACCAACTTAAAGCGCTGGGGCATGCTGATCGACAGCAGCAAATGCGGTAATGGTTGCGATGCCTGCGTCACCGCCTGCAATGAGGAAAATGGGCTGACGAGTCACGATCGCCCCGAGACCGACGCGCAATGGATTCGCACCGTTGGCGTGCGCGATCTGCAAACCGGCCACGTACAGACCCTGCCGCTCATGTGTCAGCACTGCGCCGAGCCGCCCTGCGTGGATGTCTGCCCCACCGGCGCCTCGTTCAAGCGCGCCGATGGCATTGTCTTGGTCGATAAACATATTTGCATTGGTTGTCGCTATTGCATGATGGCCTGCCCGTACCAGGCGCGCTCGTTCGTGCACGAAGTCACCACCGATCAAAAGGCGCATGCGCCACGCGGCAAGGGTACGGTCGAGAGTTGCACGCTGTGCGTGCACCGCGTCGATAAAGGACAGACTCCCGCCTGTGTCGAGGCCTGCAGCAAAGACGGCGGCAAGGCGATGCTATTCGGCGATCTCAAAGATCCGAACAGCGAAATCGCGCAGCGTCTGCGCGCCGAACCTTCCAGTGAAATTCGCGAAGATCTGCGCCTCAACACCGGCGTGCGTTACCAATCGATTTAGTTGCGGGCGACCGTGGCGTAAACGAGAGATCGAATAGCAATGAAGAAACCGATTCACTTCAGCGAGATTGCCGGCCGTAGCCTCGGCTTCTACGCCCTCCTCGGCTTGTTCGCCGTCATCGTTGCCGCCGGACTGTCCGCGGCGCATTACATGGAATCGCACGGCCACTACGTCACCGGGATGAGCAATCAAATCGTCTGGGGCACGCCGCACGTATTTGCGGTGTTCTTGATCGTCGCCGCCTCCGGCGCGCTCAACGTCGCCTCGATTGCATCGGTATTCAACCGCGCAGTGTACAAGCCGTTAGCGCGTCTATCGGGCTTACTCGCGATCACCTTGCTTGCCGGCGGTCTTGCGATTCTGGTTTTGGATCTGGGACGCCCCGATCGCCTGATCGTCGCAATGACGTATTACAACTTCAAATCGATTTTTGCCTGGAACATTATTCTCTACACCGGCTTCTTCGCCGTGGTCGCCGTCTATTTGTGGATGATGTTCGAGCGGCGCATGAACGACTACACCAAAACCGCCGGCCTCGCGGCGTTTATCTGGCGCCTCATCCTCACCACCGGTACCGGCTCCATCTTCGGCTTCTTAGTCGCGCGCCAAGCGTATGACACGGCGCTACTGGCGCCGATGTTTATCATTCTGTCGTTCGCGCTGGGACTGGCGATCTTTTTATTAGTATTGATGGCCGCGTTCGCCGGCACCGGCCGGCCACTCGGTGCCGCGATTCTGCGGCGACTGAAGAATTTACTCGGCGTATTCGTTGCTGCGGTGTTGTACTTTGTACTGGTCTATCACCTCACGAACCTCTACATCACGGCGCATCACGACGTCGAGAAGTTTATCTTGCGCGATGGCGGTATCTATACGGCGCTGTTCTGGATTGGCCAAATTGGGATCGGCGGCGTATTGCCCTTGGTCTTGTTATATCACCCAACGTTAAGCGCCTCGCGTGCCATCATCGCACTCGCCGCGATCTTGGTAATCGTCGGCGGTCTGGCCCAGCTTTATGTCACGATCATCGGCGGCCAGGCGTTTCCCTTAATATTATTCCCCGGACGCGAAGTCCATAGCAGCTTCTTCGATGGCGTCGTCAACAGCTACACCCCGAGTGTGCCGGAAGTCTTGCTCGGCATCGGCGGTATCGGTATCGCCCTATTGTTAACGACACTGGCGATGAAGGTGTTGCCTTTCTTGCCACGGACCTTGGCGGACGATGAAATTGGCGGGCATGGCGCCGCCAAAGCCGAGGCGCATTCCGATGCGCACGCCCAACCCGCCGCGTAAGATTTCACACCGCGTTTTACCCGGCAGTCGACTGCATATCGCCGCACGCCGCGGCGCCTCGATGCGTAACGCACGCGCCGCGAGGATTGGGGCATGAGCCCACGCGTTCTGATTTCCGCGGCACACAAATCGTCCGGCAAGACCACACTCACGCTTGGCCTTAGCGCCGCGCTGCGCGCACAGGGCGCGCAAGTGCAAACCTTCAAGAAGGGACCGGATTACATCGATCCCCTATGGCTTAGCCTGGCCAGTGGCCGCGATTGCCATAATCTCGATTTCTATCTCATGGGTCGCGACGAAATCGTCGCCAGCGTCGCGCGTCATAGCGTCGGCGCCGACATCGCCTTAATCGAAGGCAATAAAGGTTTGTACGACGGCCTCGATCTCGATGGCAGCAATAGTAACGCCGCGCTTGCGACCTTATTAAAAACTCCAGTCATTCTGGTAATCGACGCGCGCGGCATGACGCGCGGCATCGCGCCCTTGATCTTGGGTTACCAGCAATTCGACCGCGATATTCACATCGCCGGCGTGATCTTGAATCAGCTCGGCGGTTCGCGCCATGAGGCCAAGCTGCGCAAGGTCATCGAGCATTACACCGATGTGCGCGTAGTCGGCGCAGTACATCACGATCCCAAGTTAACTATCGTCGAACGCCATCTCGGCTTGATTCCCAGCAACGAGACCGACGCCGCGGCGCAGCAAATCGGCGTTATCGCACAAGCGGTTGCGAGCCAAGTTGATCTCGCCGCGGTGCGCGCGATCGCCGCCGGCGCCGGCACCTTGGCCGACAAGACCGCCGCGATATCACCACGCGCTACGGCACGCGTACGCATCGGCGTGGCACGCGACGCCGCCTTCGGTTTTTATTACCCCGGAGATTTCGCCGCCCTGCGCAATGCCGGCGCGGAACTCGTGCTATTCGATACGCTGCGCGATACGCAGCTGCCCAAGGTTGATGGACTCTTCATCGGTGGCGGCTTTCCAGAAACGCATATGCAGGCCTTGGCGGCAAATCGCGCGCTGCGACAAGAGATTCGTAGCGCGATTGAGGGCGGGATGCCGGTCTATGCCGAGTGCGGCGGATTGATGTATCTCGCGCGCAGTATCGAATGGCATGGGCAGCGCGCCGAGATGGTCGGCGCCATCGGCGCCGACATCGTCATGCACGAACGACCGGTTGGGCGCGGCTATGTGCGCCTGCGCGAAACGACACAGGCACCATGGCCGCAGGCACACGCGGGTGACGAAATTTGCGCGCACGAGTTCCATTACTCGAGCGTGGAAAACTTGGCGCCGAACACGCAATTCGCCTATGAAGTTCTGCGCGGACACGGCATCGACGGCCGTCGCGACGGCATCGTCTACAAAAACGTGCTCGCGTCTTACACCCATTTACGCGATGTCGCCGCCAGCCCGTGGGCGGCGCGCTTCGTAGAATTTGTTCAACAGTGCGCACAGGCCGCACCGCTATCGACCAAGAGGAAAGCACCATGATTACGATTACCCCACAGGCCGCGGCACAAATTCGCAACGCCGCCGAGCAAGGCGGCATGCAAGGCATGTCGCTGCGCGTCGCGGCGAAAAAAAGCGACGACGGCAATGTCGAGTACATGCTCGGCTTCGACGATATGGGCGACGAAGATCTGGAATACACGCTCGAAGGCATCCCGGTGCTAATTTCCGAATTCAGCAAGGACCTGGTGCGCGGCATCACACTCGATTTCGTCGAGCTGACTCCGGGCGAGTTTCAGTTTATCTTTGTTCCAGCCGACAAAACCAAAGCGCGCAGTGCAGACAAGGATTCTAGTCGAGGCTAAATGCGTTTCGATCTCATCGTCATCGGCAGCGGTCCGGGCGGCTATAAGGCGGCGCTCACAGCGGCGCATCTCGGTGCGCGCGTTGCCTTGATCGAGAAGGGTCGACCCGGCGGCACCTGTTTAAATCAGGGCTGTGTACCGAAGAAGGCGTTATTGCACCTCGCCTCGTTGATCGAAGATATCAATAGCCTGCAAGGCCGCGGCCTCCTCGGTAATATCCAGGGCGACTTCCGCTCCGCCTTGGAACATAAAGACCGCGTCGTCGCCGATATTCGCGATAACTTTCCGGTATGGCTGCGACGTCTCGGCATTCACGTCTTTTCCGGCAGCGCGCGTTTGGCACAACGCAACGCCGACGATAGCTATGCCGTCGACGTCGTTAATGGCAACGAAGCGGAACAGCTGCACGCACCACGCGTCATCATTGCGACCGGCGCGACACCGCGCGAGCATCCCGCCTGCCGCACCGATGGTGTCGCTATTCTGCACTCGGGCCATTTCATGACCATGGCACAAGACCGTCCGGCGACGGTGTTGATGGTCGGTGGCGGCGCGATCGGCGTCGAGCTTGGATTTCTGC
>CAZCAK010000095.1:0-6707 GCA_964496605.1 uncultured Acidiferrobacteraceae bacterium
ATAATAAATACGTGACGATTTCGGCGTGAATGTAGCCCACGACTTGCTTATCGATCTCGGCGACGAGCAATAACGTGCTTTCTTCGGTAATGAGCGATTCCAGTCGCTGCTTCAGCGTGCTGCCGTCGGCGCGGAACGCGGGGTTCCAACCGAGCTCGCGATGTAATTGCATAACGACGGCGATATCGCTCGGCTGCAACGGACGAATGCGAATCTTGGCGATAGGCTTGGACGAAGTTTTTGCGCTCACATCATCTCCTAAGCTTGCCGCGATGGGCGCCATCCATTTGCTGCCGCTGCGGTACGGCGGCAGTTAAGATTTTGCCCCACGAGGCGGCGTTCGATTATCGTAACCGCTTCGGCAGCTGCAGTCCGCCGCGAGCGGTCAAGACCCGCGGCGGATGCGCTCATTATTTCGTCTCGGTCGCCGCGACCGCCGGTTTCAGGATTCCAATCGCCTTCAACACATTGAGCGCCTCTTGCAGCTGATAATCCTCGGATAAGGTGCCGAGCTTCGGCTTCTGATCCTTCTTGGTTTTGACCGGTGCGGTCGGCGAGATCGGTGATGTCGTACCGCCGTTCGGGTTCTCCAAGTGACGTGCGAGATCGGCTTCTTTCAGCATGCCTTCGTCGGCCTTCTCGTCACGCGTGATCTTCGCCTCTTCAACGACGATATCGGGCACGATGCCAGTGGCCTGAATCGAGCGGCCATTCGGTGTGTAGTAGCGCGCGGTCGTCAGCTTCAATGCGGCGCCGTTGCTCATGGGGACGATAGTTTGTACCGACCCCTTACCGAACGTCTTCGTGCCCATCACAATCGCGCGCTTCTGATCCTGCAGCGCGCCGGCGACGATCTCCGACGCCGAAGCGGAACCGCCGTTGACCAGTACCACCATCGGCGCACCGTTGATGTAGTCGTTGGGCGTCGCCGGCAATTTCATATCGGAATCCGGCAGGCGGCCTTTGGTATAGACAATCAAGCCCTTGGTTAAAAAGGCGTCACTCACAGAGACCGCGGCATTCAGCACACCGCCGGGGTTATTGCGCAAATCGAGAATCAGGCCCTTTAGGGCGCCTTTATTTTCGGTCTTGAGCTTATTGAGCGCAGCCACCAGCGAATCGCCGGAGTTCGATTGAAATTGGGTGATGCGCGCGTAGCCGTAACCGCCTTCCAATAATTGACTCTTGACGCTTTGAATCTTGATTACCGCGCGCGCCACCGTGATTTTCATCGGCTTGCTGTTACCCTCGCGCAGAATCGTCAAGGTAATGTCGCTGCCGGGCTTGCCGCGCATCAGTTTCACCGCGTCGGTCAGGGTCATACCCTTCACCGGACGCTCGTCCAAACGAATAATGATATCGCCTGGCTTGAGGCCGGCCCGCGCCGCCGGGGTATCTTCGATCGGGGAAATCACCTTCACGAAACCGTCTTCCATACTGACCTCAATGCCGAGGCCGCCAAATTCGCCTTCCGTGCCGATGCGAATTTCCTTGAAGCCTTCCGGATCTAAATAGGCCGAATGCGGATCGAGCCCCGATAACATCCCCTGCACCGCATCTTCCAATAATTTTTTATCCTGCACCTCGACGACATAGTCGCTCTTGATGCGATTGAACACCTCGGTGAAGGTGCGTAACTCGTCTAGCGGAAGCGGTGCGCTCGCCTCCTTCACTTGGCGCTCGGCGAAGACCGAATGCACCAAGGTCACGCCGGCGCCGACAAACACACCGACTAATAAGATAAGGGCGTAGCGCATAAACAGATTCATCTTTGTCTCCGTGGTAACCGCTGTTTTTTTGTATTGCATCAATCAAAACTCTAAGGCACTAACTGCTGGCGCGGCACCATTCTAAAGGATTACGTGGCTCGCCGTTGCGCCGAATTTCGAAGTATAGGCCGGGCTCGGCAAAGCCGCCCGTATTGCCGGTAGTCGCAATAACCTCGCCGGCTGCGACCCTATCGCCGACGCGCTTTCGAAGCGACTGACCGTTACCGTACAAACTCATGTAGCCGTCGTCGTGTTCGACGATTACCAGCTGGCCGAAGCCTCGCAGCCAGTCTGCGTATACCACACGACCGGGGAAAATCGAATGGACTGGGGTACCGGCGGGCGCCTGTAGCATAACCCCCTTCCAGCGGACATCGGCGTTACGCGCGGCCCCGAACTGCGCGCGAATATTACCCGTTAGCGGCAACGGCAGGCGCCCTTTGAAACCCGCGAACCGCGCATCGGCCGGCAGCTTTATCGTCGCCGGCGCAGTCGTGTTCGGCGGCGGCACCGGCGCCGCATTTGCGTCAGTCGCCGGTACGCTGATGCGTACCTCTTCCAATAGGCGCGCGATGCGACGCTCGTCGGCACGCAGGCGAATCAGGGTCGTGGTATCGCCGCGAATTTTACCGCTGAGTTCGGCTAATACCGCGCGTCGCTGGCGCGTCAAGGTGGCTAGATGACGTTGCCTCTGCGCTTGGTCTTGCTGCAGCGCTGCAAGTTCCGCCAGGTGCACCCGCAGTTCGCTCTCGACCCGCTCGAACGCGACGAGTGCGCGCTGTAATTGCAGTAGCTGCTGCTGGCGCTCGCGCGCGAGATAGCGATGATAGACGCTGAACCGCGCCGCCTCGTTTGGGTCTTCTTGATTAAGCAATAGGCGCAAATCGCTGGCACCGCCGCTGTCCCCCGCGATATAGGCGGCGCGTAGGTATTCCGCCCAATGCGCCCGCACGCGGTTTAACTCTGCTCGGCGTGCGCCTCGTTGTGTCTCAAGATTTTGTCGCCGCCGCTCGGCGGTGCGCAGCTGTGCACGTGTCGCCGCCAGATCGTCTTGTATGCGTGCAGCGTCTTGAGCCAGATCCTGTAATTCGACGCGCAGGTCGGTGCGATTTTCCACCGCATGATCCAGGCGGCGCTGCACCGCCGCGATACGATTGCGCAATCGCTGCACGTCGGCGTCACCGAGCGGTGCGGCGGTAACGGTAAACAATGGGAACAGGGAAATACCAAGCGCGCCTGCAGCAGTGAATTGCAAGAAGGCCTTGCGTGCGCGCGGCGACACTAGGCGCTAAGTTTGACCAAGGGCCGGCCGGTCATCTCCGGCGGAATTTCCATACCGAGCAAGGCCAACATCGTCGGTGCCACATCTTCCAGCGAGCCGGTGCTCGCGAGCTGCGCGCGCCGTCCGACGTATAACAACGGTACCGGATTGACCGTATGCGCGGTATGCGCCTGACCACTTTGCACGTCCAGCATTTGCTCGGCGTTGCCATGATCGGCGGTGATCAACAATTCGCCGCCGACGGCACGTGCGGCGTTCCAAATGCGCCCAATACAGGCATCGATCGTCTCAATGGCGCGCACCGTCGCGTCGAAGTCGCCGGTATGGCCGACCATATCGGGATTGGCAAAGTTACAGACGATGACGTCGTATTGCCGCGATTCGATTGCTTGAATAACGTTTTGCGTCACGGTTGCGGCACTCATTTCCGGCTTGAGATTATAAGTCGGGACGTCAGTTGGCGAGGGTACCAAAATACGCTCCTCCCCATCGTAGGGTTTTTCTACGCCGCCGTTAAAGAAAAACGTCACGTGCGCGTATTTTTCGGTTTCGGCGATGCGTAATTGGCGCCGGCCGTTTTGCGCCAAATAAGCGCCAAGCACATTGCGCAGGCGCTCCGATGGAAATGCCACCGGAACATTAAACTCGGATTGATATTCGGTCAGGCTCACAAAGCGTCCGAGTTTCGGCGTTGCCGCACGCGTGAAGCCGTCGAAATGCGCTTCGATGAACGGACGCGTAATTTGGCGCGCGCGGTCGGAGCGGAAGTTCATAAATATTACGACATCGCCGTCGCGCACCATCACCGGTGCCGCATCCGCGGCGACGATCGCAGTCGCCTTCACAAATTCGTCAGTCTCACCGCGCGCATAGGCCTGTTCCAGGGCCTCACGCGCCGAGCCGGCGCGATACTCGCCCTTACCCAGGGTAATCAGATCGTACGCCGCCTGAATGCGCGGCCAACGATGATCACGGTCCATCGCATAGTAACGACCGATCACTGAGGCGAAACGACCGGCGCCGAGCTGGTTAAATTTGGCCTCCATCGCCGCAATCGAACCCGCGGCACTTTGCGGTAGGGTGTCGCGACCGTCGAGGAAGGCGTGCAGATACAGTTCGCGCACGCCGCGTTGCACCGCGAGCTCGGCCATGGCGTGGATATGATCTTCATGACTATGCACACCACCGGGCGACAGCAAGCCCAAGATGTGCACCGCACGTTGCGTCTTTTTCGCTAGGTCGACCGCGTCGGTTAAGGTTTTGTTGGTAAAAAACGAACCGGACGTAATTGCACGGTTAATACGGGTGTATTCCTGATAAACGACGCGGCCGGCACCGAGATTTAAATGGCCAACCTCGGAATTACCCATTTGGCTCGAGGGCAAACCGACCGCTGCCTCCGACGCCTGAATTAAGGTATGTGCGTGCTCATTCCATAGCGCTGACCACACCGGCGTGTGCGCGGCGGCGATGGCGTTGTTCTCGCGCGCGGCGCGATAGCCCCAGCCATCCATAATAATGAGCACTAAAGGTTTGGGTATAAATGCCATGGAAAATGCGGTGTCGGGTTCAACAAACGGAGATTTTTAATCTTTTCAAATCCACTAATATTGTATATTGTCTTCCGCGTAAAGTCTTAAAGATTAGCCTGGTCAAAACATGAGGTCGTCAACGTGAAGCCGTGCAAAGACGATCGCGTCACCGAACGGAAGCACAAGCTAGGTTGTTCAGTTTTGAATGGTCTAACTACACCACTGACAGCAAGGAATTCGATCATGAGCGCACAAGCCACCGCACAATCGCTGGAACCGGTTTTACTCACCAAAGAAGAAGATATTAATCTCGCATCGCGTTCGCTCAAGGCGATGGCCCACCCACTACGTCTGAAGATCTTATGTATTTTGGGCGCGACCACCGAGGTCAGCGTACAAGACATCGTCGACCAAGTCGGCACGTCGCAAAGCAATATTTCGCAACACCTGTCGATTCTGCGCGATAAGGGCATTATCCAATCACGCAAGGACGCCAACAAAGTGTTTTACCGTATTGGCGACCCGCGCATTCTGCAGCTAATCGGCTCTATGCGTATGGCATTTTGCAGCGCCGACGGGACTTAAAAGAAAGACCGTATCTCATGCAATTCGTGGTTCACAATTGGTATTTATTCGTCGCCTTAGCCGTCATTCTGTTCTTGCTGTTTGCCGGGCCCGTGCGGCAGACCATGCTCGGCATCGCCAATATCCCCGCTAGCCAAGCCGTACAATTGATCAACCGCCAAGCCGGCGTATTGGTTGATGTGCGTGAGCCGGAAGAATTCAAATCGGGGCATATTCCGCGTGCGCTAAACCTACCCCTAAGCATGTTATCGACCCGCCTCGGTGAGCTGCAAAAATACAAGGATAAGCCGGTCGTGCTCTATTGTCGTTCCGGTCAACGCTCGGCGCGCGCGGCGATGTTGCTGCGCCGGAGCGGGTTCAATACGGTACACAACCTCCATGGCGGCATACTCGCCTGGCAGAAAGACAATCTGCCGACGGAGTCGTGAGTGCCGCAGATCCTGGTCTACTGCACCAACGCCTGTCCCTATTGCCATATGGCGCTGCGCCTCTTGGAAAAGAAAGGCGTCGAAGCCGAGCGGGTTTATGTCGATCGTCTGCCGGAACGGCGCCTAGAGATGGTAAACCGCGCCGGTAAGACCAGCGTACCGCAAATCTTCATTGGCGATTATCATGTCGGCGGTTACCGCGAGTTGGCGCAACTCGATCTCGAAGGCAAACTCGATTCGCTCTTGAGCTCCGCACCCGCGGCGTAAGTTCAAAAAATAAACCGTAAATAACAGGGGTCGTTATGGCCGAAAGCCAACCGAGCGCGGTCGCGTTCAATTTAGAAAAAATTTACGTGAAGGATGTGTCGTTCGAGGCACCGAATTCGCCGCAGGTGTTTTTAGAAAAAACCGTTCCCGAAGTGGGCGTGCAGCTCGGCATCGAACACAGCGTGCTCAATGCCCAAGACGGTTTGTACGAGGTCGTGCTTGCGGTAACCACTACCGCCAAGATCGAAGAGCGCACGGTGTTTCTCGCCGAGGCACATCAGGCGGGCATCTTTCGTATCAGCGGTGTCGCCGAGACCGAGCTACCGAAAATCTTGGAAATCAGCTGCCCTGGCATCTTGCTGCCGTTCGTGCGCGAGGCAGTCAATGAATTGGTGATCAAAGGTGGCTTCCCGCAGCTACTCATCAATCCAATCAATTTCGAGGCGCTGTATTTGCAAAAGCAAAATACTGCGCAAGAGAAGATTCGCCACTAAGGCGCGATGGCGACTCGGATCGCGGTTCTCGGCGCCGGCTCGTGGGGCACTACCCTTGCCGTGGTGCTGGCGCGCAACGGCCACGAGGTGCGCCTCTGGGGACACGACGCCGCGCGCATCGCCCTCATGGCGCATGAACGTTGCAACACGCGCTATCTGCCCGACGTTCAATTCCCCGACAATCTCCAACTTGAGGCCGACCTCGCGCGCGCGGTAAGCGCGAGTGAAGGCGTGCTCATTGCGACACCGAGCGGCGCGTTTCGCGGCACACTGACGGCGGCGCACAGCGCCAACCAAAAGGCGAAAATCGCTTGGGCCAGCAAAGGATTGGAGGCCGAAGGTGAGCGCAC
>CAZCAK010000096.1:0-6699 GCA_964496605.1 uncultured Acidiferrobacteraceae bacterium
GTCGACGATCACGTCGTCAAGAAAGAAGCCAAGAAGAAGTAAGCCACTATGAGCGATAAGTAACTCGCGCGCCAACGGCGTGCATACAAGGCGCGTAGCCGCCTCGCCACCATCGGTGGGGTGCATCGGCTATCCGTGCACCGTACGCCGCAGCATATCTATGCACAGGTGATTGATCCCAGCGGCAGTCGCGTACTCGCGAGCGCGTCGACGGTCGAGGCCGATGCGCGCAAGAATTTAAAGAACGGCGGCAACGTTGAGGCTGCAAAGTTCGTCGGTAAGCAAATTGCCGAGCGCGCCAAGGCTGCGGGTTTGACCAAGGTCGCATTCGATCGCTCCGGCTTTCGTTATCATGGTCGTATCAAGGCGCTGGCCGATGCCGCGCGCGAAAATGGTCTGGAATTCTGAGGTGACGCATGGCAATGGCATTTGAAACAGAAGGTCGCGGCGATAATCTTCAAGAGAAGCTCATCGGCGTTAATCGCGTCGCCAAGGTAGTGAAGGGCGGCCGGCAATTCGGTTTCGCGGCGCTAACCGTGGTCGGTGACGGCGACGGTCGCATTGGTATCGGCCAAGGCAAGGCGCGCGAAGTCCCGGTCGCGGTGCAAAAGGCGATGGACGATGCACGGCGCAATCTGGTGAAGGTGCATTTGATCAACGGCACCCTGCATTACCGCACCGAGGGTCGTCACGGTGCGGCTAAGGTCGTGATGCGTCCCGCCTCGGAAGGTACCGGCATCATCGCCGGCGGCGCCATGCGCGCGGTATTCGAAGTTGTCGGTGTACGGAACGTGCTGGCGAAGTGCATCGGTTCGAGCAACCCCATCAACGTCGTGCGCGCCACCATTAAGGCGCTGCAGTCGATTAATAATCCGGCGGAGATGGCGGCGAAGCGCGGCAAGAAAGTCGAAGAAATACTGGGCAAAGAGTAATCGCGTTCGGCGAAGGTGACCCATGGCAGCCAATAAAAAAATTCGTGTAACCCTGATCAAGAGTCCGTTCGGTACCGGTAAGCGCCATATGGCGACGGTGCGCGGCTTGGGGTTGCGCCGCATGCATCATACGGTGGAGTTGGAAGACACACCGTCGGTACGCGGCATGATCAATCGTGTGTTTTATATGGTTAAGTGCGAGGAAGTGTAATGCGCCTGAATAGCATGAAACCTGGACGTGGCAGCAAGACTTCGCCGAAGCGACTCGGTCGCGGCGGCGGTTCCGGCTTGGGTAAGACTTGCGGTCGCGGCCATAAGGGCCAGCGCGCACGTTCCGGCGGCTACCACAAGGTTGGTTTCGAAGGCGGCCAAATGCCGATCCAACGGCGTTTGCCGAAGGTCGGTTTTCGTTCGCTGATCAAGAAAGACACGGCGCAAGTGCGCCTGAGCGAATTGAACAAGGTCGACGCCAAGGTGATCGATCTTACCGCCCTGAAGCTCGCCAATATCGTGCCGCCGTTTGCCAATAAGGCGAAGGTGTTCTTGTCCGGCAAACTCGATAAGGCAGTGAATTTAAGCGGTATCGCGGTCACGAAGGGCGTGAAAGAGGCCATCGTCCAAGCAGGCGGTAAGGTCGAGTAATGGCGAATCCAGGCCGCGGTTCTACCGGCGCCGCTGGGCTTGGTGCGCTAGGGAAGCTGAGCGATCTCAAGAGCCGTTTGTGGTTTGTAGTCGGTGCGCTGATCGTCTATCGCGTTGGTACCTATGTCCCGGTTCCTGGCCTGAATCCCGCGGCTTTAAGTGCCTTGTTCGATCAAACGCGCGGCTCGATCGTCGATTTATTTAATATGTTTTCCGGCGGCGCCTTATCACGGTTTTCCGTGTTCGCGCTCGGCGTGATGCCGTATATCTCGGCGTCGATCATTATGCAGCTGCTCGCGACCGTGATTCCGAGCCTTGAGCAGCTCAAGAAGGAAGGCGAGTCCGGTCGCCGCAAGATCACGCAGTACACGCGGTACGGTACGGTCGCACTCGCGGTGTTTCAATCGCTCGGTATCGCGATTGCCTTGGAGCGCCAAAGCGCCGCCGGCATGTCGGTCGTGATCGACCCCGGTTTTGCGTTCAAGCTGGTTGCGGTCATTACGCTTGTTACCGGCACGATGTTTTTGATGTGGCTTGGCGAGCAAATTACCGAGCGCGGCATCGGTAACGGTATTTCGTTATTGATCTTCTCGGGTATCGTTGCGGGCTTACCGCATGCCATTGGCGGCACCCTGGAGTTGGTGCGTACCGGTGCGTTCCAGCCCTTGTTTGTGCTGGTGCTCTTCGTGATTACGGTCCTGGTCACGGCGTTCGTCGTATTTATGGAACGCGGCCAGCGCCGCATCACGGTTAATTACGCCAAGCGTCAGCAAGGCCGGAAGGTATATGGCGGGCAAACCAGTCATTTGCCGCTGAAGGTGAATATTTCGGGTGTCATTCCGCCGATTTTCGCCTCGAGCATTATTTTGTTTCCGGCGACCATCGGCAGCTGGTTCGGCGGCAACGGCGTCGGTTGGCTGCAGTCGATCGCCACCGCCCTGAGCCCGGGGCAGCCGTTATATGTGATTTTGTATGCCGCGGCGATTTTCTTTTTCGCGTTCTTTTATACCGCGTTGGTATTTAACCCGAAGGAGACCGCAGACAATTTGAAGAAGTCGGGTGCGTTTGTGCCCGGTATTCGCCCCGGCGATCAAACTGCGCGCTACATTGACGGCGTAATGTCGCGGCTGACCTTGGTCGGCGCGATTTATCTCACGCTGGTGTGTTTGCTGCCGGAGTTTTTGATCGTCAATTTTAATGTGCCGTTTTATTTCGGCGGCACCTCGCTCTTGATCATCGTGGTCGTGGCGATGGATTTCATGGCGCAGGTTCAGGCGCATGTGATGTCGCATCAATACGAAAGCCTGCTCAAGAAGGCGAATTTAACCGGCGGAATGGGTTTGCCCCGCTGAGTTGGTTTCTGTTTCGGGAAGGTAATTTATGAAAGTCAGAGCGTCCGTCAAAAAGCTATGCCGCAACTGCAAAGTGGTGCGGCGCAAACGCGTGGTGCGCATCATCTGTTCCGATCCGCGTCATAAACAGCGTCAAGGTTAAGTTGATTTTTACCCATGGTCTCAGTATTCTTGCGCGTTTTCGCGCAGCCGTGAACCGAGGTGGAGTAGAGTAAATGGCCCGTATTGCCGGTATCAATATACCCAATCACAAGCACATCGAGATCGCATTGACCTCGATTTATGGCATCGGCCGCCCGCGGGCGCGTCTTATCTGCGACAAGGCGGGCATCACGCACAACGCCAAGGTCAAAGACCTGACCGACAACGAAGTCGAAAAGCTCCGTACTGAGGTCGCGCGCTTCACCGTCGAAGGCGACCTGCGCCGTACCGTATCGATGAACATTAAGCGTCTGATGGATCTTGGCACCTACCGCGGCATGCGTCACCGTCGTGGCCTGCCAGTCCGCGGGCAGCGTACCAAGACCAACGCCCGCACCCGCAAGGGCCCGCGTAAGGCGATTCGCAAGTAACCGCTGTACTTTAAGGTAAGGATTCATGGCAACACCGACCAATACTGCTACCGGCGCCAAGGCCAAAAAGCGCGTTAAAAAGAACGTTGCCGAAGGCATTGCGCATATCCACGCCTCCTTTAATAACACCATCGTCACGATCACCGATCGTCAGGGCAATGTCTTGACCTGGGCGACCTCCGGCGGCATGGGTTTCCGTGGCTCGCGCAAGAGCACGCCGTTCGCGGCGCAGGTGGCGAGCGATAAGGCTGGACGCGCGGCGCAGGAATATGGCGTGAAGGCCTTAGAAATCCGCGTCAATGGCCCGGGTCCCGGCCGTGATTCGGCGGTGCGTGCCTTGCACGCAATCGGTTTTGAGATCAGCAATATCGTCGATGTGACGCCGATCCCGCACAACGGCTGCCGCCCTGCAAAGCGGCGCCGCGTGTAGTGCGATAAGTAACGGAGAAAACTCAGAGTGGCTCGTTATACCGATTCGAAATGTCGTCAGTGCCGTCGCGAAGGCGGCAAGCTTTTCCTCAAGGGCGAGAAGTGTTTCACCGATAAGTGCCCAGTCGAAAAGCGTACCTATGCACCGGGGCAACACGGTCAGCGTCGCGGCCGCGCCTCGGACTACGGTGTGCAATTGCGCGAAAAGCAAAAGCTGCGTCGTATCTATGGCATCCTGGAAGCGCAGTTTGCGAATTACTACGGCGAGGCCGATCGCGCCCGCGGTTCGACCGGCGAGAATCTATTGAAGTTGCTCGAATGCCGTTTGGACAACGTGGTATATCGTGCCGGCTTCGGCGCCTCGCGTTCCGAGGCGCGGCAACTGGTGCGTCACAATTCGATTCATGTGAACGGTAAGCGCCTGAACATCCCTTCGTATCAAGTGCGGCCGAACGATGTTATCGAAGTCAATGTGGCATCGAAAGAACAACTGCGTATCAAGGCGGCGCTGGAAGCCGCCGAGCAACGCGGTTTTCCCGAATGGATCGAAGTCGATACCAAAGCGATGAAGGCGACGTTCAAGGCCAAGCCGGAGCGCAGCGATTTACCGGCGGAAATCAACGAGCAACTTGTCGTCGCCCTCTACTCGAAGTAAGCGTTTCAGCGAGGAACCTATGCAGAGTGCCGCTACCGAATTCTTAAAACCGCGTCTAGTCGATGTCCAGAGTCTGGGCGCGACCCATGCCAAAATTTCCTTGGAACCGCTCGAGCGCGGCTTCGGGCATACGCTCGGCAACGCCTTGCGCCGTATCTTATTGTCCTCGATGCCCGGCAGCGCCGTCACCGAAGTCAAAATCAACGGTGTATTGCACGAATACTCGACGATCGAAGGCGTGCAAGAAGACGTCATCGATATTTTATTGAATCTTAAGACGCTGGCCTTGCGCATGCATGGTCGGGAAGAGACCACGCTCACGCTCAACAAAAAGGGCCCCGGCAAGGTGACCGCTGCCGACATCAGTCTCGATCAAAGCGTCGAGGTGGTCGATCCGAATCACCTCATCGCGACCTTGACCAAGAACATTACGCTCGCGATGGAAATTAAAGTCTCGCGCGGCCGGGGATATCAACCGGTAACGGCGCGCGCTGGAAGCGAAGAGCGGGCCATCGGCGTCATGCCGATCGATGCCTCGTTCAGCCCTGTGAAGCGCGTGTCTTACATCGTCGAAAACGCCCGTGTCGAACAACGCACCGACTTAGACAAGTTGGTGCTCGACATTGAAACCAACGGCGCGATCGACCCGGAAGAAGCAGTACGCCGCGCCGCGACGATTTTGCAAAGCCAAATCTCCGTGTTCGTCGACCTCGAAAGCCCCGACGCTTCGGTCTCCGAGAGCGCCGAGCCGGATATCAATCCGATATTGTTGCGCCCGGTGGACGATTTGGAATTGACCGTGCGTTCCGCAAATTGCCTCAAGGCGGAAAACATTTTCTACATCGGCGATTTAATTCAACGCACCGAATTCGAGTTATTAAAGACACCGAATTTGGGCAAGAAGTCTCTCACCGAAATCAAAGACGTGTTGGCGCAACATCAATTGTCGCTCGGCATGAAGCTCGAAAACTGGCCGCCCGCCTCCCTGAAAAACAAGATGGGCGGCACCGGCACCGATAACGATTAGTCGTACGAAATAAAAGATCGAGGTTTTTATGCGGCACCACAACAGCGGCCGTAAATTTAATCGCACCAGCAGTCACCGCGAAGCCATGTTCCGCAATATGGCGGTCTCGCTGTTTCGCTACGAACAAATCACGACGACCTTGCCGAAGGCGAAAGAGCTGCGCCGCGTCGCTGAGCCCTTGATCACCCTGGCGAAAGAATCGAGCGTGGCAAATCGTCGTCTCGCGTTCAGCCGCCTGCGCGATCGCGATGCGGTAACGAAATTATTTGAAGTGCTGGGCACGCGTTATAAGGCGCGTCCGGGCGGATATCTGCGCATCTTGAAGTACGGCTATCGCGCCGGTGACACCGCGCCTATGGCCTTGGTGCAATTGGTCGATCGTCCGGAAGTGGTCGAAGAGACCGCACCGGCCGAAAGTGAAACCAAGGCGGCCAAGCCGAAGAAGGAAAAGGCACCGAAGAAAGCTAAGGCTGCGAAGCCGGCGAAGGCGGCGAGCGACGAAGGCGCATCGGCGGATGAAGCCGCAGCGAAGCCGAAAAAGAAAGCGGCGGCCAAGTCGAGCGCAAAGCCGAAGGCAAAAGCAAAATCGAAAGCAAAGAAGTAACGTCACGCGGTGACAAAATAAAAGCCGGCACCAGCCGGCTTTTTATGTCTATTGAATTAGCTCCCCTGGTAGCTGCGCTTCAGCGTTATCCCGTCCGCCGTGCCGCTGCCGGTTGCAATAGCGGTTTTAAATATTCACCCGTGTGTGATTCCTCGCAGCGTGCAATTTGTTCCGGCGTTCCTACCGCGACAATTGTTCCGCCGCCGTCGCCGCCTTCGGGGCCGAGGTCGATCAGCCAATCCGCGGTTTTGATGACATCGAGATTGTGTTCAATGACAACAATGGTATTACCGTGATCGCGCAGTCGATGAAGAACCGCGAGCAATTGTTTGATGTCATGAAAATGCAAACCGGTCGTCGGTTCGTCCAGGATATATAAGGTACGTCCGGTATCGCGCTTCGATAATTCGCGCGAGAGTTTGATGCGCTGTGCCTCGCCGCCGGAGAGCGTAGTCGCGCTTTGGCCGAGTGTGATATACGAAAGCC
>CAZCAK010000097.1:0-6650 GCA_964496605.1 uncultured Acidiferrobacteraceae bacterium
TGCGATGAGCCGATAACCGGCGGTGTGGTGTCTCCCGCCCACGTTCCCCGATCTGACCGCCCTTGCGGCATTCCTGATCGCGGTGATGTTCCTCGGTGGACTCGCCTTCGGCGTCGGACAGAGGTTCGCCATCCGTCACATGTGGCGACGGGAGGCGCGGGAAGAAAAGGCGATTGAGGACGCTCGGAGCGCGACCGGCTCAAGAAATACGGCGACCCGCGCGTGACGCCCGCCACGAAGTCAACGGCGGCAGTGTCCACGCGGCACGCGATTCAATGCCTCGATTGGACGATGCGCGTTCACCGTCCGCTTTGGCTCGAAGCGGCGGGACTCGACGAGCACGCCAAGACGATGAGGGCGCTTCCGGAGATCGTCGACGAAAAGACCTTCCGCGGGGCCGCCGAAGCGCAAGACGCGGCTCTGCGGGATGCCATGGCTGCCAGGGATGCCTGGGCTGCCAGGGCTGCCAGGGATGCCTGGGCTGCCAGGGATGCCTGGGCTGCCAGGGATGCCAGGGCTGCCTGGGCTGCTTGGGCTGCCAGGGATGCCAGGGCTGCCTGGGATGCCTGGGATGCCAGGGCTGCCTGGGATGCCAGGGCTGCCTGGGATGCCAGGGATGCCAGGGATGCCAGGGATGCCAGGGATGCCATATGTCCGCTCGTCGCCGACCGCGCGCATCGCGCGGTCGGCGACATCGCTACGCCCGAGGAGCGCAAGCAAGCGGGGATCGCAGCGCTCGAAGCCGTCGCGCGCAACGTCCGTGACGCCGAGATCGAATTGCTCGACCGCATGATCGCGACGACGGAATAGCCGTGGCCGGTCCTACCCATATTTCGTGGACTGACTGGTCATGGAACCCAGTCGTGGGCTGCCGCAGGATCTCGCCGGGCTGCGGTGGGAAGGGCCGTTGCGGCGCCGACGGGGAAGGGCAACGGCCTCGCCGGGGAGTCGCCTACGCGCCCCGCGCCCGGACCAGCGCAGGCCGGTGATCGGCGGCCGACTGGACAGCCGGTGGAACGTCCCGCAGTAGACGTGACAGCCGGAGAGACGGCAATCCTTACGGGGAGCATCGTGGAAGGACACGGTGGTAACGAGGGAGCGCCGAGTACGCCCGCGGCCGCGGCGCGCGAGCTGCTGGGGCTGCGGATCGTGTAGGTTGAAGGGATTTCGCGGAAGGTCTACGCTCCGGGCATGGGCAAGCGCTTCGACCCGTTCGTCAAGCGGGATTTCTACATCCAGCTCGGCGATGCCGATCACCTGCCGATGAAGACGGTGCACGAGACCGATCTTCGCGACGCGCTCGACACCGTCGAGGGCGCGGTCGACGACGGTTGGCCGGTGCGCGTCCAGTTCGGCGGCTCGGACGTGGACGGGGAGACGTTCGTCCGGGAGTGGGGGCGGGCGTATGATGCTCGTGTGGCGAGGGGTCGATGAGCACGCGCTACGACCCGGCCAAGCGGCTGGCCGCGCTCCAGGCGGATCTCGACGAGGAGACGAGGGTGCTCGCCCGCCTCCGGGAGACGCTCCGCACCTGGAAGCCGACGGACAAGCGCGGTTGGACGCATTACGACCACGCGAACTTCTTCGGCACGTCGAAGGGGGACATCGAGGTCGCGATCGCCCGCGTCGAGGTCCGGATCCGCGACATCCGGCGGCGGATGGCCGAGGCGGCGCGCGACGAGGACGATCTGGTGTACTGATGGCGAGCAAGCGCTTCGACGACACCACGCGCCGCAACGTGACCGTCTACTCCGGCCGCGAATGGACCGGCCCGGGGAAGTCGTACTGGTACGAGTCGTTCTGGGAGCCCGGCCCGTACGTCGAGCGCGAGGCGCGGCGGCTGGGAATCCTGTGAGCACGCGCTTCAATGAAATCGATCAGGGCAAAATTCAGATCGGCGACGTGAGGTGGTGCCGTGAAGAAAAGTAAGCGCATCAAGCGTTTCAACGAGCGCTTCCAGCAGCTTGATCAGCTTGATCGTTCTAAGATGATTTACGAGGGTCCGCTCATGCTTTTTAAGCGGAGTCCGTACTACAAGATGGATGTGTTGATCGCTCGGTTTGATACGCGTGATGCGGATGCCGCTTCGCTCTTGCGAAAGCATGGTTTTTCGTTGGACGATGTGAAGCAATTCTACGGCATCTTCGGGTCAAAGGGGATTGGTGGCGGAGAGTTGTCGGCAGACCCGACCGATCCGAACTCGGCGAAACTATCGCCTGTGTGGGAATGGTCCGACGAAAACGGGATTATCTGGGCGTACGGCGGCGCGGACATGATCAATATCCCGGACAGAATTCGCGAGAAGATCGCAGAGTACAAACGCGGTTTGAAGATTACCCCGATGACCCGTCGTTTTGACAAATGAGTCGTTATAAGACGAAGCCTCGTCGGAAATCGCCGTCCAGACGCAAACCCAAGCGCAAGCCCGCGCGTCGTTGCTGCGGCCGTTCCTTCAAGACCGCCTCCGCGCTTGCCGGCCATCGCCGCGGCCGGCAGCACGGGACCGGCGGCAGCTTCGCGGCCTTGGGCTTTGACCAGCGCTTCCACTGTGCCTCCGCGTCGATGGCCGCGTCCTCGGGCGAGGCGTCCGTCGCCACGAGCAGGTTGTCTTCCACGGGCTCGTGCTCGCCTGCCCGGCCTGCGGCGAGAAGGCCAAGATCAGGAACGCGGGGGCGGCCAACCTGCTCGCGTGCGGGGAGTGCGGCGTGGCGGATGACTTGGCGGCGTTCCTGGCCGACGCGATGTCGAAAATGAAGGCGCAGGCGGAACCGGTGGGGAAGAGGTACAGGGGCTAGCGCAGAGGCTCGCCGAGGCTGCGCCGCGCGGTTCCATTTAAGTTGAATCTTATTCGCGGCTGGCCTACGATCCGGGCATGGCTGCGTTCAAGCGCTGGACACCTTCCCCGCGCGCCTTCCGGAAAGGCGATCGCGTCCATCTGCGCGGCCAGCTCGGCAAGGTCGCCGATCGTCCGTACGACGTACCGGGCAAGGGCGTGATGGTCCCGGTGCAGTTCGACGGGATCTCCAAGCTGGCGTGGGTGTCCGCGGGAGATCTCGCGCTCACGGACGCGGGGAGCGCTCCGCGGGTCAAGTCCTCGGCGTCGCCCCGGAAGGACGCCGCCGCGTCGGGTGCCTGCTCGGTTTGCGGCGACAAAGACGATCACGGCGGCGACGGCCATCCGAGCTACGAGGACGAGGAGAGAGAACCTGTGGAACGCCACGTCGCTTGGCGGAAAGGTTTGTCGTGAACAAGCGTTTCGGATCCCTCACCTTCGCCGACGTCAAGTCCGCGCTCGCCGATCGCGGCATGATCATCACGAAGGACACGGTCGGATCCGGGCCGACCGGATCGGGCGAGTACCGGGTGACGTTCAACATCAAATCATGGGCCAAAGGACACTTCGGAGACAAGCCCGGGGAAATGGCGGAACGTAGGGCGTACTACACGAACGACCTGGACGACGCGAACCGCACCGGGATCGCGATGGCGGCTGCGGAATTGAACTCAGGAGAGTGGTAGGTGTCCCGCCGTTGGACCGAATCCAGGCCCGCGCGCTGCGTCCCCGCGCCGACGCCCGACTCCTGCGTCTCGGCGCAGGCCGCGGCCCTGCTCGCGGCGGATGCCGAGCGGGCCGGGGACATGCAGACGGCCGAGGCGTGGATGCGCTACGCGATCGACTTGGAGGAAGGGGAGCGGATCGCGCGGAAGTCGCTGGAGGAAATCGAACGGAAGACCCTGCTGGAGCAGCGGGCTTGGCAGGCGCGGAGGTACGGGCTGTGAAGCGCTGGAGCGAAGATCGCCTTCAAAACGAAGTCGTGAACGTGGAACTCATGGAGTCCTACGTCAAGGATTTGAAGAGGCTCGGACCCGTGGGTCCATTTCTCGGCAAGGCCGTCCGCGCCATTCGGAATGCGAGGAACGTGGACTATGAAGATGCGGGCTATCTCTTCGACGAGATCAAGGACATCGGCCCTGCACTCGATTTCGTGCAGCGGCAGGTGATCAATGCGGATGTAAGCCAGCGCAGGCTGCACCACAGCTATTACTGGATCCCGGTGAGGTTGACGATCCCGGAGAGGTACTATGGGACGTTGGTCCAGTGGGCTTCCGTCGGCAGGACGTTCGACAACATGCGCGGGCTCCTGCGTATTGCCGATGGTGATGTGGGACTGGAAGAGAAGCTGCACGGATGCCAAGAGGCATTAAACCATTTGCAGAAGGCGATTCAGATGGTCGCGTATCATGGGAATCAGTTCGCATGAAGCGCTTCTACGAGTCCCACGCTCGCGCGATCGTCTTGGAGCGCTTTGGTGACGCCTCCGGCCCGTACTTCATCGCCTGCGGCAAGCACGGGCGCTTCTCCGAGAGCAAGTTCAAGGACGCGGTCTCGCGCGCCTGGAAGCAGGTGGAGCGCGGGGCGGACCACTGCGCGATCTTCTCGGACGCGAGCGGAGGGAAGGTCGCGGAGGTGTACGCGATCGAGGCGGAGCTGGGCAGGAAGCTGGCCGACCGCGGCAAGGTGGCGGTTCTGCGCGAGGCGGCGTGAGCAAGCGCTGGGGCGAACCTCAATTCGCACAGGTCGCCATCATCGCGAAACCCGGAATGTCATTCAGCCGGTTGGGAACCGGCGTATTTATGGGGTTGCTGGACTATCGCGGAGGGCTCCGTTCGACAGGGGACATGCACTGGGTTGTCTTCGATCCACAAACTCAAGCTGCGGCGTTCGAGTTCGCGCGAAAGATTCGCAACTTGAGAGACGCAGAGCATCTACATAGTTACATACGCCGGGTGCTCACGATCCCGTTCAAGTATGAAGATCCAGATCACACGACGGATTTTCAGGAGAAGGAATACGACAAACTTGAACGCGAGTATGTATTGGCAAGTGCACGTGCCCAATGAGCGCCCGCTACAAGTCCGCGAGGCCGAAGTCCAAGGCGCGCAAGAAGCCGAAGCCTCGTCGCAAGCTCAAGTCGAAGTCCAAGCGCAAGCCCGCGCGTCGCTGCTGCGGCCGTTCGTTCAAGACCGCCTCCGCGCTCGCGAGCCATCGCCGCGGGCGGCATCGCGAGGCCACGTACAAGCCACGCCGCCGAGTGAAGACGCAGCGTTGGGCTCCGCGCCGTCCGAAGGCCGCGAAGCTGCCGCCGGTCCGCAAGTGTGCGATCTGCGGCGATCCAGGCGATCATGACGGCGACGGGCACCCGTTCGAGGACTGGAACGAGGGCGAGCCGAAGAAGGTCGAAGTCCCGCGCCGGGTGCGCCCGTTCGTGCTTCGGCAGGTGTTCGGAGTCACGACGCCGAGGAGCGAGCTGCGATGAAGCGCTTTGAGGATTCTCCGCGTTGTTCGGCCTGCGGCGGCGTCTACCACGAGGCGACGGGCCACGCCTTCAGCCCGACGACCAGGCTGTGTGGCCCATGCGCTCGAAACATGGTCGCGTGGGTCAAGAAGCACGTGTCCAAGCGCTGGTCCAAGGGAGATTTCTACGCCGCGGCGGCAACCAGCGTGTGGGGTCCGACGCCGGGGAAGACCGGGAAGCGATGAAACGCTGGAGCGAAACCCGCGAACGGTGCGTCGGCTGCAAGACGCGGCTCGCGGCCGACCTGTCCGAGCATCGTTTGTGCTCCAAGTGCGACGCGGTCCCACGCGATGGCGATCGCGTCTACTGCCTCCGCGAGGACGGCAGCATCTCCGACGAGGGCACGTTCGACGGCTACCACGTGGGAGATCCCGCGATGAGCGAGGTGATCGTCGCCTTGACTTTGAAGAAGGAGCATCCGACCGATCGGATTATCCCGCGGCGGATCTATGAAGAAGGGATGAAGAGGAATCCGGGGGTGACGAAGGAGTGGATCAAGCGGGTGCGGATCTTCTAGCCCCGCCATCCCGGAGGCGCCGGCACGCCGATCTGAGTCGAGGCCGGGAACGCGTCCGGCGCGGACGGCTCGGCCTTGGCCGAGAAATCGACGCCCATCTTCTTGAGCCGCTCCCGGGTCGCGTAGCGGAGGGTGAGGACCGCGGCCGGGGTCGCCGTCGCGCGTTCAAAGCTGGTGGACTGCGTGTGGAACGCGATCTCGGATCCGTACGCGGTGCCGACGTCGACCACGTCCTTCGCGGCCATCGACTTCGTCAACCGCGTAGGCGTCGAATCCATCGACATCTGCGGGCTGTTGTTCGTCGAGCAGATCGTCCCTCCGAGCGTCGGCTCCGACGACCAGATGGGCTGGATCTGCGGCCAGGGCCACCTGTACGGCCAGTCGTGATCATGGTGATGGATGTGCCTCTCGATCACGATCGGCAGGATCGTCTTCGGCGGCTTCTGCACCTTCTCGTCGAAGATCGCCACGCCGATGACGCCGATGTTCTTCGTCCCCCTCCCGGTCTTGTTCGCGTAGCTCTCCTTCTCCTCGGCGAACTCGAATGCCGCCGCGGCCTTGTCCCCGCGGGACCAGCCCGGGATCTCGATCGACTCCCACGGGCCGAGGACGTAGCCGGCTCCGTCATGGGAGGCGTCCTTGCCGTCGAGCACGTTGCAGCCGTCGACCGAGACCACGGCCAGGCGCCGGGAAGGCGAGTCGTTCTTGAGGCGGATCTTGTAGGCGCCGGACTTCGGGGCCTCGGCGTAGAGCGCGCCTTGGTGACGGTGGACGGG
>CAZCAK010000098.1:0-6645 GCA_964496605.1 uncultured Acidiferrobacteraceae bacterium
GTCACCTCGACGTTGTGCTCCTGCCTCGCGACGCATGCGGTATTGCAATTTCGTTACGGCCAGACGCGACGCCCCTTGGGCTTCAAGCGCTGGGGTGTTTTCCCGCATCGCGTAGTGGAACGGCGCCATCCACTAGTGGCCGGCGTCAATACGCGTTTCGATGTACCGCACTCGCGCTTCAATCAAATCGATCGCGCACAATTCGATCGGGCCGGCTTGCCGGTTTTGGTCGAAGGCGACACCGCCGGCGTGCATCTCGCGGTCAGCGAAGACGGCTTCCGCATCGTATTTTTTCAGGGCCACCCGGAATACGACATCAACAGTTTGCTGAAGGAATACAAGCGCGAGGTGGGGCGCTTCACGCGCCATGAGCGTCACGATTATCCGCCGTTCCCGGAGAATTATTTTTCGGCCCAGGCCGAGGCGATCCTGGACGAATATAAACACAAGGTGTTGGTCGCAAAGGCCGCCGGCACCGACTTGCCGCCGTTCCCGGAAGAGATTATCGGCAATCAGCTCGACAACACCTGGCACGATAGTGCCGAGGCGGTGATCAATAACTGGATCGGCAAGGTTTATCAGCTGACCAATGTGGATCGACGCCTGCCGTTTATGCCCGGCGTCGATCCACGGAATCCACTCGCGTTGAACCGCGGTTAAGCGACACTCAGTTACCTCGCCAGAATTTGCGATCGACGCACCCGAGCCAAACCGCGCGATGGCTTTAAAGGTTGGTAACGAGCGCCGCAATTCCCCATCAGACGCTTATCGTGTGGGTAGCTGAACGCTAGCAAACGCGACAGTGTCAATCGACGGCACTCCTGCACCGCAAAACCGCAAGAATCGGGTCGCATGGGATTTGTGTCCCGCTACAATGAGGCGATGGCAATAAATCAGCCGCTCCAAAGCATCGACCCGATGACGCAGTGCCGCGATTATCAGCGCATCGAGCAGGCACTGCGCTTTATCGAGCGGCACGCCCCGCGACAGCCGTCGCTGCCCGAAATCGCGGCGCATCTCGACTTAAGCGAATTTCATTTTCAGCGCGTTTTTCGCGAGTGGGTTGGGATTACACCGAAACGTTTTATGCAATTTCTTACTAAGGAATACGCCAAAAGCCTGCTGGCGCGTTCCGACAATTTGTTGAGCGTCGCCTATGATGCCGGGCTGTCCGGCACCGGTCGGTTGCACGACCTATTCGTTCAATGCGAAGCGATGACGCCGGGTGAATATCGCCGCGGCGGCGCCGGGCTTAATATCGATTACGTGGTTCAAGCAACGCCATTCGGCCAGTGCCTGGTCGCGCAGACCGCACGCGGAATTTGCGCGCTGCGGTTTCTCACCGAGACCGACGATTGCGCGACCACGATCGCCGACTTGCAGCACGAATGGCCGCAGGCGCAGTGGCGCCAAGTCGAGCGCGGCATTCCGCAAGTCGAAGAGTGGTTTGCGGCACGGCCGGCGCAGCGCACGCGTCTACTGCTCAAGGGCACGAATTTTCAAATAAAGGTATGGGAGGCGCTGCTGGCGATTCCTTACGGCAGTATCGTCTCTTACGAAGGACTGGCGCGACGCATCGGTATGCCGACCGCGACGCGTGCGGTCGCGAGCGCGGTGGCGCGCAATTCGATCGCGGTATTGATTCCCTGTCATCGCGTGATTCATAAAATCGGCGATAGCGGTCATTACCGCTGGGGACGCGCACGGAAGCGCGCACTGCTGGCATGGGAAGCGGCGCAAACCGAAATCGAAACCGCGCCTTAATGATGCCCGCGACCATGCGGCGGCGGCAAGGCGCGCAGCAGCAGATGATCCACTGCACGCCGTACGAGCAACGCGATCACGAGACTAAGCACAAACCCCGCAATTACATCGGCCGGGAAATGCGCTCCAAGCACGATGCGCGATAGCCCCACCCAGACGACAAACAGTATCGCGAGCACGCGCCAGGGACGCGCTAACGCCGGCCACGGCGCCAATGCTACCAGCGTTGCAAATACTGTATGTCCGCTTGGCAAACTTAAACGGTACTCCGCACGACCGACAACGTGCACGCTTTCCGGCGGTAGGGCCGCCAACGGACGGGGGAAATCCAACACATGCTTGAGCCAGGTAACAATAGCGGCGTCGAGCGTGAAGGCAAATGCGAACACCGCGAGCACACTGAACCACAAACGCAGTCGTTCTTGCGCTTGCAGCTGGTGCATGCGTGCGCGATAGATCGCGATGAAGCCCGACAATGCGAACACGGTTGCAAACAAGTAAAAGTTCTCGTGTGCACCGATAAGCGTGCCCAGCAACATCAGTCGATCGAAAAAATCGCTATGCCAAGCGTTGATGTGATGGAACAGCCAGACGTTCAAACCGCCCCAGTCGTACAGCCACGACTTCATGCTATAGCACCAAGGCCATCACCCACAGCGAGGCACCACCGAGCGCCGCGACACCGGCGAGACCGAATAACCATTTTTTACGCGTCAGCACCGTAATCGACGCCAGCGAAATCGCGATTTGCAATAAGGTCAGCGCCTGCGCCAAGCGGTGATGCGGCGCCATCAGCCGTTCGCTTTCCTCGCTGGCGTGTTTGAACTCCTTCTCCAATAGGTCGGCTTCCTTTTTTATTTCCTTCTTTTCTTCTTCATAACGCGCCGCCTCTTTACGGAATCGCTCAGCCTTTGCCGGCGGCGCGAGGTCGGCCGCGACCGACATCAAATGCGCCTTGGTGCTCTTCGCCTGATAATAATTCCACTGATCCGAGGCTTGCGTCTTGCGCAAAACCGCCTCGTTCTTGAGCAGCATGGCCTCGACTTGAGTCAGACTGCCTTGATAGCTCAGCATCGCCCCGAGCGTTGATAAAACCGCGGTGAAGATCGCCACCGATTGGCCGAGCCCCGGCATATGCGCGTGATGCTCGACAGCATGCTCATGTTCGCCATGCACGTGAAAACCGCTTCCGGACATTTTCCCCCCAAAAGAAATAGAAATGCGAAACGCGCACTCATTATAGCCGACACCGCTCACAACGCAGGGCACAAAAAAGGGCGCCTGCGCGCCCTTCAGATACGCCGCGGTGCGATCAATGCGGCCCGTATTGCATCGCGTGCTGATCGGCGATCTTTTTCTGCTCCGGCGTCAAGCCGTTATAAAGCTGCGTGAAGTTTTGCGCCACGGTTTGCATCCCGTTTAGACGCTGTTGCATGAGCTGCATGCGCTGATTCATGCGCTCCGGCGCCGGCACATCGGTTTTCTGATGCATAGTCGTCATGGCGGTTTTCATTTGCTGTGCCTGCTGATTCACGCTATCGGCGAAGGCTCGCCATGAAGCTTGCTGTTCCGGCGTAATCTTGAGCTCGGTCTTGAAGCGATCAAGATGTTGCTCAATACGCGCGCCCATATCCTCACCTTTCATACCCTCATGATTACAATCGTGTGCCTTGGCGTGCGGGTCGGCAAAGGCGCTGGTGCCGGTGGCCGCGATGGCGGTGACTAAGGCGGATGCGAAAACAAATTTGCGAAACATAGAATCTCCTTCAGTTCGTATTGTGGGAGGTAAGCTCGGGCGGTCATTTGCCCGCTCAATTGGACCCCGTCCGGCACGAAACGATCCAGGCCACAGTACTCTAGACCTACACCCACTACACCGTTAAACTCCGAATAATTTGCTAGCTAATAATTAGTCCCATAATGACTGAGACGCGGGAACAACTGGGTTTAGTTATTGCCGAGACCGCTCGCGCCTGGCGCGCGCGTCTCGACGAGCGTTTGCAGCCTTTGGGTTTGAGTCAATCGCGTTGGCTGATCCTGCTGCATTTGTCGCGCGGCGATGGGCTGCGACAAAAAGATCTCGCAGCGCGCGTCGGTATCGAGGCACCGACCTTGGTTGGGCTGCTCGATCGCATGACCGAAGACGGCTGGCTCGAGCGCCGCGAAATGAGCGGCGATCGGCGCAGCAAGACAGTGCACCTCACGCCGAAGGCGGTCGATATGTTGAAAGAGATTCGCGCCACCGCCGGGCAATTGCGCCGGGAGCTACTGGCGGGAATTCCGCCGCAAGATGTCGACTGTTGTCTACAAGTCTTGATGCGTATTAAACAACGCATCGAACGCTGAGCGCTTTCCATGAAAACAGTGCAAACAAAATGGTTGATATTGGCCGGCGTGACCTTGCTGATCGCGCTCGGCGGTTTTTTTTATTGGCAACACAGTCAGCACTACCCGAGCACCGACGACGCCTACGTCAACGCGCACGTGGTGCAAGTCGCGCCGCAAGTCACGGGCCCAGTGGCGCAGGTTCTGGTGCGCAACCAACAATACGTGCGTAAGGGCGAGGCCTTATTCGATATCGATCGCAAGACCTTTGAGCTTGCGGCGACGCAGGCACAGGCACGGCTGGCCTTGGCGCAGCACGAGGTCGGTGCCGACACCGCCGCAGTGAATGCCGCAGCGGCGGAGGTACAGAATCAAACCGTGCGCCTGCAAAACGCCGAAAAGCAAATGCGGCGCATTGCGCAATTACATCAGCAGGGCTTCATGTCGGCGCAGGCCTACGACGATAGCGTGGCGGCGTTGGACGCGGCCAAGGCACAAACCGAAGTTGCGCGCGCCAAGCTGAATCAGGCGCGCATGGCACTCGGTTCGGTCGGTCGCGAAAACGAACACGTGCGCGAGGCGCGTGCCGCCTTGGAACAGGCGCAGCTCGATTTGGAACACACACACGTCGCCGCGGCCTGCGACGGGCGTATCGCCGATCTAAGCCTACGCCCGGGAAATATCGCGCGCGTGAATACACCGCTGTTCGCACTCGTCTGCGATGAGCAGTTTTGGGTCGACGCAAATTTTAAAGAAACGCAGCTCGCGCGCATTCGGGCCGGTCAAGACGTCGATATCACGGTCGATACTTATCCCGGCGTGCATTGGCATGGGCGGGGCGAGAACGTTGGCAGCGCCAGCGGCGCTGCATTTGCGCTACTACCACCGCAAAACGCCACCGGCAATTGGGTCAAGATCACGCAACGCGTGCCGGTGCGAATTACCTTGGTCAAATCCGACGCGCAGCATCCACTGCGCGTCGGTACCAGCGCCGTGGTGACGATCGACACGATCCATGCGCCGACGGCGGCAGCGGCGCGCTGAACGGTGTCATGTGCGATAGGGGCCCGCGTTCATGACTGGAGCCAAGCGCCATAGCGTATTAATCTCCTTGGCGGTGATGTCGGCGACCGTGATGCAAGTACTCGACACCACCATCGTCAATGTGGCGCTGCCGCATATGCAGGGTGAGCTTGCGGCGACGCCAGATCAGATCACCTGGATCCTCACAACGTATCTAGTCGCCTCCGGTGTCTTCATGCCGCTCACCGGTTACTTCACCGATCGCATGGGCCAGAAGCGCTATCTCTTGGCATCGATCATCGGTTTTGTGATCGCCTCGGGACTCTGCGGCATCGCGACTAATCTCACCGAGATCGTCGTATTCCGTACCCTGCAAGGCGTGTTCGGCGCAGCATTGGTGCCGCTATCGCAATCGATCATGATTCAGACCTTTCCACCCGATCAGCGCGGCCGCGCGATGGCGATTTGGGGCGTTGGCGTCATGGTCGGTCCGATCCTGGGTCCCACACTCGGCGGTTATTTGACCGAGGCGCTCAATTGGCGCTGGACGTTCTTTATTAACTTACCGGTCGGTGTACTCTCGGTGCTGCTCGCCGCCTGGACCGTTCCCGACACACCGCGGCGCGCACGCGAGATGGATTGGCCCGGATTAATATTCATGATGCTCGCGGTCGGCGGCTTGCAATTCATGCTCGATCGCGGCAATCGTTACGACTGGTTCGCCTCGCCGATGATTCAGATCACTGCGGCGATCAGCCTGGTCGGCTTTCTCGGCTTCGTCATCCACAGCTTCACGCCGCGCGAACATCATTTATTTAATCTGAAAATTTTTCTTGATCGTAATTTTGCGACCTCGAGCTTATTACTCATGTTGTTTGGCTTAGGCTTGTTCGGCGCCCTGGTGCTGCAACCGCTGATGTTCGAAAGCCTGCTCGGTTACCCGGCCTCGACCGCGGGTTGGTTGATGGCACCGCGCGGCGCCGCGAGCATGATCAGCATGATGGTCATGGGCCGTTTCGTCGGACGCGTGCCGCCGCGCAACCTCGTCACCGTCGGAATTATTTTATGTACCGTCGGCTCCTACGCCATGACCGGATACACCTTGGAGATCAGCATCTGGCACTTAATATGGCCGGCGATCCTGCAGGGTTTAGGCCTCGGCATGATTTTCGTACCGCTCTCGGCGGTAGCATTTGCCACCCTGCCGAAGCAAAGCGTTGCCGAGGCGACCGGCATTTACAGCTTGATGCGTACAATCGGTTCTTCCATCGGCATATCCATCACCGCCTTGATTTACGCGCGCGAGTCGCAAGTGGCTTGGAACGAAATCGGCTCGAATATTCAGCCATTCAATCCGGCGTTGCCGAGTTATCTCGATCGCCTCGGACTCACCATATCCGATCCCAACGCGATTGCGATTTTGGCGGGTGAGCTGCGACGTCAGGCGCAAATGGTGGGATTATTAGATGCGTTTTCGCTGATCACGTGGAGCTTCGTCTTGATGCTGCCCTTGGCCTTGGTTTTGCGGCGCGT
>CAZCAK010000099.1:0-6591 GCA_964496605.1 uncultured Acidiferrobacteraceae bacterium
GTGCGCGATGCGCGCGAGGCGGGCGAGGCGGTCGTCTACGGCGATAGCACGCGCGCCGACGTCTTAAGCGCAGCCGGATTATTGGAGGCGCAGGCCTTGGCGATTAGCTACAACGATACGCCGGCGGCGTTGCGCGTCCTGGCATCGGCGCGGCAGCTGCGGCCCGATTTGCCGGTGATCGTGCGCACGCGTGACGACGCCGATTTGGACCGCCTCATTGCTGCCGGTGCCACCGAGGTGGTACCGGAAAGCCTTGAAGGGAGTCTTATGATCGGCTCGCATGTGCTGCTATTGCTCGGCGTGCCGGTGTCACACGTGGTTAAAAGTGTGCGCGATGTGCGGCGGACGCGTTATCGCATGCTGCGTGGTTTCTTTCACGGCGAAGACGTCGCGGAGGAAACGACGCCGGCCTATCAGGCGCGTCTGCATTCGGTTACCCTCGGTCCCGAGGCCTATGCCGTCGGCCGGCAATTGCACGAGCTGAATCTCGATGCCGCCACGGTAAGCGTTACCGCGGTGCGGCGCGGCGGTATTCGTGGTCCGGATCCGCAGCCGACGACGCGGTTCGAAAGCGGCGATGTGTTGGTGTTGTACGGCACACCGGAGGCGTTACACGCCGCGGAAGACAGGATATTACGGGGTTGATGTTTCTCGATTTATTAGCGACGCAGGCGCGCGCGCCGCAGGTACGCATCGATGACGCGCTCGATGCGGCGCTGACGCAACTGGACCACATGCTGACGAATCTCGCGCGCGAGTTGCAAGTGGAATACTACGGGCCGGCAATCGGTGTCGATGCCGGACGTGAGGTGTATCGGCTGGTGGTGCGTGCGCACGAGTGGCGCATTCACCAACACGAATGGAGCTTAAAAATTTGCACCGCCCTGCCGCACGCAGGCTGGCGTGCCGATTGGGCGATACAATCGGCGGCGCGGCGGCGCAAAATACTCGTGGTGCAGGCATTGCCGGAATTCTTCGTCGGCTATTACGCCGCGGTCTGCGCCGCCGGCAAGCAAGACACCAATGCCGGGCGGCGCTTAGGAGAGCTCGCGCGGCGGTTCGCGCCTTAGCGCCATTTCGATCTCAAGCGGCGGCATATGGCTCGTAAAATCGTCAAACGCTGGATGCCCGATATCCAGCGCATACGCAACCACAAAAATCTGCGGTTCCTCGGCAAGCGGCTACACGATCCCAATCTTTGGCATTTGAATCGTCGCTCCGCTTCCGGCGCGTTCGGCATTGGCCTGTTCTGGGCGTTTATGCCGGTGCCGCTGCAAACGATCCCGGCGGCGATCTCGGCGATAGTGTTGCGCGTGAATTTACCGATCTCGGTCGCGCTCGTGTGGCTCACCAATCCGCTCACGATGGCGCCGGTGTTTTATATCACCTATAAGCTCGGTAGTTTTCTGCTCGGACGTGAGCCGGAGCATATCGATTTCGCATGGTCGATGGAGTGGGTGCGTCAAAGTATCGGCAAGGTATGGCAACCATTCCTCTTGGGCTCGGTGACGCTCTCGACGATCGCGGGTCTTGTCGGTTACTTCGCGTTGCGTTGGTTTTGGACCTGGTATCTCATGCGCGAGGTCGGACGGCGGAAACGGCGCCGGCCACGCCACAAGCGTTAATCGCGGGCGCTGCGCGTCGCTGCGGCTTTCGCCAGATGTATGACGCCGTGCTCGCTGCTAGTTTTGCTGTCACACCTAAGCGGAGCATTTATGGCCGAGGCTACTCACTGCACGACTTCGTTCTGGGCGGCGACGGCGGCACCGGTACCCATGCCGCGCCTATCGCTACAGCAACAAGATGCACGGGTCGATGTCTGTATCGTCGGCGCCGGCATCGCCGGCCTGTCGGCGGCGTACCAATTGTTATTGGCTGGCAAGAGTGTGATGGTGCTGGACGACGGCGCAGTCGGCACCGGTGTCAGTGCGCGCAGCACTGGCCATCTCACGGCGATGCTCGACGACCGTTATTTCGAGCTTGAACGTTTGCACGGTGCACAGGGCGCACAGCTCGCAGCCGAGAGTCACCGCGCGGCGATCGATGAAATCGAGCGCATCGTCGCGCAGGAACATATCGATTGCGATTTTGAACGCATCGACGGCTATTTATTTCTCGGCCATGGCGAACAGATAGAAACGCTGGAGCGGGAATACGCAGCGACGCTGCGCGCTGGTCTGTCGGGGGTCGAGTTCGTTCCGCGTGCCCCCTTGCCGTTCGATACGCAACGTTGTCTGCGTTACCCGCGACAGGGGCAATTTCATGTCGTCAAATACATGAACGGCTTGGCGCAAGCGATCGTTCGACGCGGTGGTCAAATTTTTACGGCGGCGCATGTTGCGGAAATCGAAGACGGCACGCCGGCGACGGTCGCTACCGTCGATGGCGTCGAGATTAACGCCGATGCGGTGATTGTCGCGACCAATGTGCCAATCAATAACCGCGTGACGATTCACACGAAGCAGGCGGCGTATCGTAGCTATGTCATCGGTGTCGCGATCCCGCGCGGCAGTGTTCGCGGTCTGCTGGCGTGGTCTACCGGCGATCCCTATCACTATGTGCGCACCGCGCGTCTCGATGCGACGCACGACCTCTTGATCGTCGGCGGTGAAGATTTTAAAACCGGCCAAGACGAAGATACGGAATACCGCTTCGATCTGTTGGAGCAGTGGACGCGGTCGCGGTTTCCGCTGGCGCGGACGGTAGAATATCGTTGGTCGGGGCAGATCATGGAGCCGATGGACGGCCTGGGTTTTATCGGTCGTAATCCGGGCGATCGGAATATTTACATCGTTACCGGCGATTCCGGTAATGGTTTGACTCATGCGACGCTCGGTAGCGTGCTATTGCGCGATTTAATTCTCGGCGCCGAGAATCCGTGGGCGAGGTTATACGATCCGGAGCGAGTGAATCTGCGTGCTGGTAAGACCTTTATGCAGGAGAATCTCAACGTCGCGCGTCAATATAGCGACTGGGCCAAGGGCGGCGAGGTTGACTCGGTCGAAGACATCGGGCGCGGAATGGGTGCGGTATTGCGCCGCGGTTTGCACAAGCTTGCGGTGTATCGCGACGAGACCGGCCGGCTGCACGAAATGTCGGCGACTTGTCCGCATCTTGGATGTGTCGTGAACTGGAACGACGCCGAAAAAACCTGGGATTGTCCGTGTCACGGCTCGCGTTTCGACTGTATGGGTAAAGTTGTCAACGGTCCGGCGGTGCAGGGGCTCGCGCCGCTCGCAACTGCGCAACGAACTTCGCGCTGACTTGTCTCGGTGACGGAATCCTTGCATGCTGGCGCCATGCAGCCGGCCGTCGAAGTTTCCGATCTCACTAAGCGTTACGAACAAGTTCTTGCAGTCGATCATATCCGCTTCGCTGTAAGTCCCGGCAGCACCTGTGCATTACTCGGCGGCAATGGTGCTGGAAAAAGCACCACCATCGCCATGTTGCTCGGCTTATTGCTTCCCACTGCCGGACGCATTCAGGTCTTGGGCGTCGATATGCTGCATCGGCGCTACGAGGTATTGTCGCAAATTAATTTTTCCTCGCCTTATGTCGATTTGCCGCATCGGCTTACCGTGGCGGAGAATCTCACCGTGTTCGCGCGCCTCTATGGTGTACGTCCGGTCGCACAGCGCTTAAAGACCATTGCGGCGGAATTAGACATCGCCGGATTGATGTCGCGACCGTATGGACAATTATCTGCCGGACAAAAAACCCGCGTATCGCTTGCGAAAGCGCTATTGAATCGTCCGGCGCTATTGCTGCTCGACGAACCGACCGCATCGCTCGATCCCGACACCGCCGATCGCGTGCGCACGCATCTGCAGGAATATCAACGCAACACCGGCGCGACCTTGTTACTCGCATCGCATAATATGCCCGAGGTCGAGCGCATGGCGACGCACGTGCTGATGATGCGTGCCGGTCGTATCGTCGATCACGGTACGCCGCAATCGCTGCGTGCGCGGTATGCGCGCGCGAGCCTCGAAGAAGTGTTTCTCGATATCGCGCGCGGACGCGACGACGTGCGCAGCGGGAGTATGCCGGCGGGACGCTGATGAATTTGAGTGCATCGCTGAATCGGATTGGCGCGATGATTTTGCGCTATGTGTATCTGATGCGCCGCTCGTGGCCGCGCCTATTGGAGCTGGCCTATTGGCCGACGATGCAGATGATCCTATGGGGCTTCATCTCGCAATTTTTTGTTACGCACAGTAGTTGGGTGGCGCAGGCGGCCGGCATTCTCATCGCAGGTGTGTTGTTATGGGATGTGATGTTCCGCGGTCAGTTGGGCGTCTCCCTGGTATTCTTCGAAGAATTATATTCGCGCAATCTCGGGCATCTATTCGCGAGCCCATTGCGCCCTTATGAATTGGTCGCAGCGTTATTGACCATCAGTCTTTTGCGTACCCTGATTGGTGTCGGTGGTGCTGCGCTGCTCGCGATTCCGCTGTATCACTTTTCGATTTTTAAGCTTGGCCTACCGCTACTGGCGTTTTTTGCCAATCTGTTGGTGATGGGTTGGGCGATCGGCTTGATCGTTGGCAGCATGGTTTTACGTTATGGCCTTGGTGCGGAAAATCTCGCTTGGGTCGCGATCTTCGCAGTTGCCCCGGTCAGCGGGATTTATTATCCGGTGAGCGTCCTGCCACACTGGCTCCAGGCGGTGGCGCATATTCTGCCGGCGAGCTATGTATTTGAGGGTATGCGCGCGGTCATGATCGCGCATCGTTTCCGCTGGGATTTATTTTGGCAGGCGAGCTTGCTTAATGTGCTTTATATCGCCATCGGCGTTGCCGCATTCTTGCTCGTGTTCCGCATCGCGCGCCAACGCGGCTTGCTATTGAACGTCGGTGAGTAATGCGCGGCCTTAGGAATGTCCTCGCGGGTACGGCGGCGTTGATTTCGCTTCATGCCAACGGCGAAGTCGAACCATTTGTCATCGCGAATCAAAATCCGCTAACCGCAATCTTCGGTCTGCCGACACCGGACGCGCCGCCGGCGTTCGACGTGACGCATGCGGTGGCGTTCGATGTCTCGAGTCACTATGTCAGCGAAGTGAATGCGCGCGAACAATTATTGCTCGACGGCGAGACCTATCGCCTGACCTATAGCCTGCGATGGCGGCGCGAAAATCTTTGGCTTGGGGTCGATCTGCCCTACGTCGATCACGCCGGCGGTGTAATGGATTCATCGATTCAAGATTGGCACCGGCTATTCGGTCTGCCCGATGGCGGACGCGATCTGGCGCCAAACAACGTATTGCGATTCTTTTATCGCCGTAACGGCACGACGCGGCTCGATATGACCCAGGCCGCCGGCGGCATCGGCGATGTGCAATGGCGCGCCGGCGGTATCTGGCGTCCGAATCGCTGGTGGGAGGTGGCGCTAAAATTACCGACCGGCGATAGTGCCGATTTGCATGGCAGCGGCAGCACCGACCTCGCCGTGGCGCTAGCGGCACGCCAATCGTGGACACGACTCGGCGCTTATGCCCGCGTCGGCGCGGTGGCCATGAGCCGGGGGGATGTGCTGGTCGAACAGCAAAAGCCCGCAGTCGGTTTTGCTAGCGTCGCGGCCACTTATGTCTGGTCCTCGGTGTTGACGTTTAACGCCCAATTCGACGGCCACACCGGGTTTTATCGCGATAGCGCCTTCGCTGCCGTCAGCGGTCCGGCGTTACAGTTTGCGTTCGGACCGCAGCTTCGGTTTCCCAATGGTGCACGCCTGGATTTTGCCGTGGTCGAAGACCCGATTGTTTCCAGCGGTCCCGATGTCACGTTTCATCTTCGTTTCGCATTAGGCATTTAGGCGCTCGGCGACTATGCTGATGGGATTGCCGGTGGTTGCATGTCGCACCGGTAATGGGACTGCCCAAGAAGGCGCACGAACGAACAAAAGGAAGTAGGGAATGAGTACTCACCTGCAATCGGCCGATGCCGCTTATACCGATCATCCCCGTCCGCCCGCACCACGAGACTTTATAGCGCACGGCGTCTGCGCACTGCCGACGCGCCCGGTCTCGCGCGCGCAAGTCTCTGCAGTTCTCGCGCTGGCGATGATCGCCCTGCTATGGGGCTATACCTGGGTCGCCACTAAAATTGCTTTGCACTCGATGGGCGTGTTCGATTTTGTCGCCCTACGCACATCACTCGGCGCGCTGGCCTTATTTGCCTTGGCGGTGCTATTGCAACATTCCTTTCGACTGCGCGACTTTTCTACCACGTTGACGCTCGGTTTGTTGCAAACGACCGGCTTTGTCGGTTTATCGGCCGCGGCGGTGAGCCTCGGTGGCGCCGGCAAGAGCGCAATCCTCGCCTACACCATGCCGTTTTGGACCCTGACATTGGCGTGGTTTTTCTTACGCGAACAGCTGCGCATTACCCAATGGATCGCGGTGGCGATTGCCTTTGTAGGGCTGGTGCTGTTATTTGGTCCGCAGACGCAGGGTGGCGTCGGCAAATTGCTCGCGGTCGGTTCCGGTGTCTTGTGGGCATCGGCCGCGATTGTGGCAAAGCGCCGCGGTCTTGAGTCGCGCAAGGACTTGTTGGCGTTGACCGCTTGGCAAATGCTGCTCGGTTCCTTGCC
>CAZCAK010000100.1:0-6587 GCA_964496605.1 uncultured Acidiferrobacteraceae bacterium
ATGATACTCACCGCCGCCAGCGCATATGGAAATTATCGGAATCGATCATATATACGTCGCGGTATCGGACTTGGCAAAGTCCGAGGCGTTCTACGATGTCGTGATGGAGGCGCTCGGTTTTCGAAAGAATCGTTTTCAGATCGAGGGCGAGAATCATGTTCAGTATTACAATCGTCACTTCGGTTATGTGTTGCGCCTGGCGCGGTCTCGTGGGCGCCATGATCCTTATGCGCCGGGGTTGCATCATTTGTGTTTTCGGTAGAAGGCGAGAGAGAAGTCCGAGAGGCCGTGCAACAACTCAAGTCGCGGAACATTGCGGTGAGCGAGCCCAAGTTGTACGCCGAATATGCCCTGACCGATAAAGAAAAAACTTTGCTTGAGCAGTATCAGCACGCAATGAAAAGTGGATGGAATCTTCAGAGCGATTACGGGTATGACAAGATTAGCCAACAGGAGAACCTACCTTGGTACGATAGTAATCGCTCCAAGGCGCCTTCCAGGTTTGGACGAACGATCAATCAAACGAGGCCATACTCGCTTTTAAAGGCAGCGTCCAAGGTGCAGACTGGGTCGATGATTTACGTCACTTCGGACAAGGCACCTGGGACACGATCAAGGACCAAGTGGGGTCATTTTTAGAGAATCTCCGAAGCATAATCCGCCAACCGTGAACGCTCACCGCGCTGCAAGGTGATATGTCTGCTGTGCTCCTGGCCGTCTTTCTAGATATGCATGGTCCGAAGAAAGCCGGCAGGTCATCTCGGCCGCCGCTTGCCCGAACGCCCATCGATGTTTTACGCTGAAATTAATCGTTCAATGATTGGACATCGCTAATGGCAAAACTCTACGCAGGTTTATTCGACGACAAGTATGGCGGTATGACGCGCCTCGGGCAGATTGTGAAAGACGCCTGGGTTTTTGGCTTGATTCCCGAGAGCGAAACCTGCAAGGGCTGGACGCTGGGTCAGATGGAAAGCTTATACGATAAGGTCTGGCTGCAATGGGAGAAACACTCACACGTACCGAGTCGTCTACCGCCCGATCTCGCTGCGCGCCACGCGCGCATCCACGACGAAGCGATTGTGCGCGCCCGTAGCCTGGGTTGGGATCCGACGCTCGGTGAGGGCGACTGACTGCGCACTCTATACCGTTAGAATTCTTCGCAGGTTAAGCGGTCGGGCGTTCCACGCGGTGCCGTAAAACTTGGTCGAATCGACTATCCCGGGTGTCGAGGCGGTACCTGTGCACGCCAACTACGAGCCACCACCTGAGCCTTGCGCATTCGGCGCGGTACATGCGGTCAAACTACGCGCATCGAAATAGACTTCGCGCGCGTCAGCGCTGGGGGCTGGCCGACTTCTTCTTAGGGCGCGCGCTGCGCGCCGCGCGTACTTCAGCGAGTTTGCGGTCCAGTTCTTCGGCGATATGGTGCCCTTCCTGCCGAACGAAATCGAGGAAGGTCTGCGCGACCACCGACGGTTTGCGACCCTGCGGATGCGCTAGATACCAATGGCGCTGAATCGGAAAGCCCTGCACATCCAGCACCGCGATCGGTCCGTTGGTGCCTTCGAGCGCAAGCGAGTGCAGTGACAACACGGTAATGCCAAGCCCGGCGACGATCGCTTGTTTGATCGATTCGTTGCTCGACAGCTCCATGCGCACCATCGGTGGCTGCCAACCGTGTTCCTCGATGAGTCGAAATAAGGCGTCGCGCGTACCGGAGCCGGATTCGCGCAGGATGAAGCGCTCTTCTAGTAGTTGCGTGAGCGGAATGTTAGGCACGCCAGCGAGTCGATGGTCGCGGCTCGCCATGACGACGAGCGGGTTCGGCACCAGCGGATGCGCGTCCACCTCGAGCCCCGCGGGCGGCTGGCCGAGGATGTAGAGATCGTCCTCGTGATTTTCGATACGTTCCAGCAGACGCTCGCGATTTGTCACCTTGAGCGAGAAATCGATGCCCGGGTGCAGCCGCGCGAAGTGCCCGAGTAAATGCGGTGCGAGATATTTTGCCGAGGTGATCACCGCGAGCCGTAGACGGCCGCGCTTCACACCCTTGAGATCGGCGACCTTCATTTCCAGATCGGCCATCGCGCGGAATACTTCCTGGCACGCGGCATAGACCTCGCGGCCGGTATCGGTAAGTTGGATGCGAATCCCAGTTTGCACGAACAGCGGCATACCAACCGTATCGGCCAGCTTCTTGAGCTGCATGGAAACCGTCGGTTGCGCGAGATACAGCTCTTCGGCGGCGCGCGTGAAACTACCGAGCCGTGCCACCGCCTCGAAAACCTGCAGCTGGCGCAGGGTGGTGTGGCGGGCGAGGGCGCCCGCGAGACTGAGGCGCGGGCTGTTTTGATTCTGCTTCGTCACGTGGGTCTGGCTATCGTGTCGATCCGCAAATACGGTGCGTCGGTCTCAACTATAGGTACGTCGGAAGTATTTCGGAAATTAGGAAAACGGATTCAATCCATAGATTCCGATCTATGGCTCGGCATTATTTCTTTAGTCGGACCGTAACGCAAGGCACCTTTACGTATTGCGCCGGAGAGCGCTGTGTCGGCTGGGCGACTTATCCGCTCTATATCATTCCGCTGCCCTCGCGGCTGCGGAATTTTACCGGGCGGCTCACCTGAATATCCGAAATAAAGACCACGCCCGTGTGTTTATTGAAGAACGGCGCAAAACCTTCGAGAATCGGCTGCGCGAGCTCTTCCGGTACGGCGACGATAATCATGATCAGCACCGCGTCTTCGTTGAACATGAGATGGCCTTCATGAAAGCCATGTCGTCCCTTGCCGGATAAGCTATTCACGATCGTGTAGCCGGTAACGCCGGCACGATCGAGCAAATCGGTGGCGAATTCCTGATGCGCGCCCTCGAGGATAATCTCGAGTTTTTTAAGCGGACTGAGTTTGATGTCGTTCATGTCGTGAGCTCCAAGGTTGTGCGCGGACTGACGGGCGCGAGGGCGCGCGTGGTCCACGCGCCTTCTTCGAAGAGGTGCAGGGTTTGCGTCTCGGGATCTGCGATCGCCATGCGCACCCAGCCGTTGCGTACCAGATTTCGCACGTTCGCCACATTGTCGATCGCGTGCCGTGCGTGTTCAAACGGCGCCTCGATCACCGTGAGCAAACGCAGCGGTTCGTGATACGGCATGCCGTCTTTGAGTACGGTCTGCGCCGGCAAGCCGGTGCGCAGGTCGGATAGATTTCCGGTCATGACACCGAAGCGGCCAGCGATGTTGTGATACACCTTGCTGCCGCTGCCGTAATGCGTGTTGTCCACCGCCGAAAAGTAGTGCTCCATGTTGATCCACTGCCCGACCACGAGTGGGCCGCTCAAGATATTCTCCAACAGCCGACCTTTCCGATCGCAGCGGTAATCGTAGGAGTGAAGGAAGGCGCGGCCTTCCATGTCCAATTGCTGGGTGATGTGACGTCGACCGATGATGAAGGCGGCGTTGCGCGACAGTCCCCACTCGGGTCGCACCTGCGACCAGTCCAATGCATTGCGCCGCGCCTCGCGATAGGCGCTGGCCGGATCGTCGGTGCAATTGCTGCACTCCAATTCCGTCATGCGTTCCGCCGCGCACAGTCGCGACGCCGCTTGCAACCCATTGCTCAGGCGCTCCATGTAGACCAGATGACTCGCCGGCAGCAGATCCAAATCGTACAGCCGCAGCTCATCGGTGGTGGTGTTATGGAACCCCGGGATGAACCAGGCATCGTCCGGGATGTTGATGCCCTTGGCGCGCAGGCGTTCACGCACGGCCGCCTTGTTCGCGATCTGTGCTACCACGCGCGCGCTGACGATACCGTGATTTCCGCCGCAGGCGCCGCAGTCGAGCGCCGATTCGTACGGATTGTTTTCGGTAGTGCTGCCGTGGCCGGCGAGCAGCACAAAGCGTGAGAACCCGTCGGTGAGACCGATCGAGCGTAAGGCCTGATGCACGAAATTTACTTGCTCATCGAGCGAGAACCCGATGCGGCCCAAGCGTTCGAGCTGCATATGCGCATAGCGCGGGTTGATGCGATAAGACGTGCGCAAGGTTTCGATGAAGCGACGTTCGGCCTCGGCGTCGAGACCGAAGCGCTGCGCGAATTCGGATGCGGCGGCCTGATGTCCCAACGCGGTCTCGCGCAAGTCGCGAATCATCTCGTCGGTGATCGCCTCGCGTTCGATGCCGAGTTCGCGGCCGACGGCCTTGACGATCATGGCGCGCTGCAGGGCGCGAATGATGGAATCGGCCTGTTCGCGTGTGAGTTTATCGAGTAGCAGACGACTGCTCGGCTTCTGCGGGTGCAGGCGGCTGCGCCAGCGGTTGTAGCTCAGCGGCGCGAGCGTCTTGCCGAACATATCGAGGCCGAACAATAGGCCGATGGCTTCGACCGTAATGTACGGCGACAACACCGAACCCTTGAGATCGTGAAACACGTGCTCTAGCACCGATACAAATGCCTGCTCGTCGGCGTTGCGCGCGATGGCGAGTTCCAACACCAAGTTCTTTGGCGTGACCACGACCGGACATAGGTGTGTCTCGCTGCCTTTGTCGAGACCGATAAAGCTCACGGGAATACCGAAGAAACCGGCGATGCCGAAGGTTTGATAATCGCCGACCTGCTCCAGATGGCGCCGGATGCGTTCGGAGCGCACGTCGATGCAGAACATCACTTGTGCGAACGGTCGCTTTGCACGCGCCGGCTCGGCGCTGAGATCCAACCCGCCGACGAGTTTTTGTAGATGCCGTGCCTCCTGCGCCTGCAGCCATATCTGGCCTTCGACAGGTTCGAAGCGCGCGAGGTTGGTCAGTAATCGCTCGAGCGCGTCCGGTGCCAGACGCCGCAAGTGGTTTTCGAGTCCCGCACGTGCCGCGAGCGCGCGCAGCGCCTGCGCCTGATGTTGTGCCTCGTCGGCGCGCTTGGCCGCGACATAGTCGGGCAGCAGACGCTCGATGCGCGCACTACGCCGACTCCCAATCGCGTCCTCGACCGCGTGCGCCTGTGCCGGTAACACATGACCGCCGTGGAACTCGCGCCGCAAATACGCCTCTCCCGGACGCTCTGCGATGAAGCGCGCGATGTCCTCCGCGTTCGCGGGTGTGCCGAGGCGCTTGGCGTGTTCGCGCATGAGTGCCAGGCCCAGCACCAGCCGGATGGCGACATAGTCCACGAGATCGGCTGGATAATTCTGGCTCCAGTAGTAATGTTTCGCGCGCGAACGCCAGCGGATGAAACCGGCCCAACCGTGCAGTCGTGTGAGTGAGCGTGTGAAATATTCCACCCACGCGTCTTCCGGCACACGCAGTTCGGTCATCACGTAGTGAATCAGCCCTTCCGGCGTGTCGTCCTGATTGAGGATCTGCTGAATGTGTAAGCCGCGAATGAAGAGCCGCAGATTGCGCCGCGCGAGTGCACTCCAAGCAACGAACAATCCTTGCTCGCGGTTCGGCATTTGCCACACCGATTGACCTTCATCGAAGAAGTCGAGACAGCTCTTGATCACCAGCTCATCGAGCGTGGCGCCAATCTCGGTACCGAATAGCGCGTCGACGCCGATGTAAACCGGACACGCCGGCGGCAACGCGGCGCGCACCTGTGCCGCGAGTGTCGCGATATCGAGGGCCGTCGGCGTTAATGGTGTGCCGGTCAATGCCGCGTGCACATCTTGCGGGCTTGCCAGCGTGCGTGCGCTCGCCAGCGGTTGTTCGAACTCCGTCAACAGCGTCATCAGCAACCGCTGCTGATCGAAACCTTCCACCGCCGGTTGTTGCGCGAGGAAGCGTTCGACTTGTTGTGCCAACGCCGACGTATCGACTTTGCCTTGCGCCAGATACTGCTGATAGCGCGCACGCGGTAACGAACCGCGCGCATGAAACAGACGCTCGCCGGCGTGCACCGCGTCCGCGAACGGCAGGTGCTCGAGGCCGAATAGCGGGTTGTGATGAATGAAGGTGCGCATCGGCCAGAACGACGGAATCGGTTCGCCCGCGACTTGCACCATGGCACGAATGCGCAGCCGACGACCCAGCGCGAGTGTCATAGCGTACTCCCGATGAGATAAAAGCCGCTCAACGTGAAACTGCCGAGCACGGCGACGCAGGCGAGCACGCCGGCGCGCCCGAGATCGGTGGCGTGTATTGGGCGACCGGGACCGGCAAGGAAGCCTTGCAATAGGCGCGTCGCCGCCCAGCCCCACAAAAGCCAAATCGCGAGTACACCGAGCGCCGGCGCGATACCGAGCGTTTGCAGCAGATGGAGCAGAACGAAGAAACCGGGGAACGGCGGCGTCGCGATCGCGCCGAGCACTAGGATGGCTAACACGCCAGCGAGCCGGGGCATCAAACCGGCGAAGCCTTCGCACAAGCCGCTATACGCCGCACCGAGTCGTTGCGTCAACGGCGCGATCAACAGCACCAACACCGCGATGGGTGCACTTAACCAAAATGCAAACAGGCGCAATTCGTCCGGCGCCGCGCCGGACGCGAACGGCAGCCAGGTCAGCGCCAGTGCCGAGCTTGCGATAAAGCCGGCCCAGCGGCCGAGATCGCGCACGGCCAGTGGTCGGCGGCGTTCTACGGCCGCGGCGCC
>CAZCAK010000101.1:0-6535 GCA_964496605.1 uncultured Acidiferrobacteraceae bacterium
GATCTTCAACCTGAAGAGGCGATCAAGCTGTCTGAAATTATAAAACATTTGCATTTTAGCTAAGCCGCATGCCACATGTTAAATGAACTTATTGAGAAAAGGATGATTACCAGCCTTCAGGCGCGCCAAGAGGTACGCATACTGCTCGAGAAACCATTGGCAGCCGCGATTCATCAGCGGCTGATACTCGGGATCGCCGTCCTTGTGAGCGATTTCGTGGTGGTTGCGAAGGCCTTGCCGAATTTATTGGCCGGGCGCAGCAAAGATCAACCCCTGCGGATATGGGTTCCCGGTTGCGCCACGGGAGAGGAGGCGTACTCCCTAGCCATCCTATTACAAGAGGAGCTGCATCGGGGCGGCGAGGACATCAAGGTGCAAATCTTCGCCACCGATATCGACGTCGAGGCGCTAGATGTCGCCCGCGCCGGGGTATATCCCGAGTCGATCGCAACGGATGTGGCGCCCGCGCGCCTACAGCAATTCTTTACCCACGAAGGTCACGTCTACCGGATCAAGAAGTCGATTCGCGAGATGGTGATCTTCGCGCAGCAAAATATTATTCAGGACCCGCCGTTTTCGAGATTGGATTTGATCGCCTGCCGCAATTTGCTGATCTATTTCGATCGCGTGCTGCAACAACGGATTTTCCCCTTGTTTCATTACACGCTAAATCCGCGCGGCTATTTATTGCTCGGCCTATCGGAGAGCGTTAGCGAATTTTCCGACTTGTTTATGCCCGTCGATAAGAAATGGAAGCTGTATCAGCGCAAGGGCACCGGGCGCCACGCCGCGAGCTTCCACGCCGGCGTCGGGCTGTATCCACCGATCGAGACGCGACCGACTATCGTCTCCGGCAAAGAACCGACGATCGCCGAGATGGCGGAAAGGCATTTACTCGCCGAGTACGGGCCCGCGTGCGTGGTGGTCGATGCGAAATACAATATCGTCCATTTGCAAGGGCCGATCGGCGAGTTTTTGGAATTGCCCAGCGGCAGCGCCACACTCAATGTATTAAAAATGATTCGCCCGGAGTTGCGTATCGATCTCCGCAGTGCACTGCACGCGGTATCGAAGAAAGGCGAAAAAGTCGTTCGCAGCGGTGTGTTGGCAAAGAGAGGTGCGCGGACGCGCGTCGTCGATCTCGTGGTGCGGCCATTGGGCGACACGCAGCTGGGCCACGATCTCATGATGGTAGTGTTTGCGGCGGCCGCCCCACCCGATCCGCGCACTGCACCCAAGACAACGAAGAAAACCAAATCGCAGCCGCTGATCGATCAACGCATTATCGATTTAGAGGATGAACTGGGGACCGCAAAAGAATCCTTACTCATCACCATTCGCGAGGTCGAAACCACGAATGAAGAACTAAAATCCGCCAATGAGGAGTTGCAATCGACCAACGAGGAACTGCAAAGCACCAACGAAGAGCTCGAAACCTCGAAAGAAGAACTGCAATCGATCAACGAAGAAGTCGTGACGGTCAATTCCGAGCTTCAAACCAAGGTCGACGAGTTGTCACAGGCGACCAACGATATGGTCAATATGCTCAATAGCACGCGCATCGGCACGGTGCTGATCGACAATCGGTTAAATATTAAACGGTTTACGCCGGTGGCGGGGGACACGATGAACTTGATTCCCACCGACGTCGGTCGACCGCTGCGACATATCGTACCGAATTTGACCTACGAGGGCCTCGCGGCTGATGTCGCTACGGTCCTTAAAACCTTAAAGGCAAAGCAACAAGAAGTGCAAACTCGCGACGGTATCCGCTATTTGATGCGCATGCTGCCCTATCGCACGATGGAAAATATTATCGATGGCGTCATTATCAGCTTTATCGATATTTCCGATTTACAACCTGCGAAACGTTCACGCGGCATGCCGCTCACACACGCGGCGGGTCTGATCGAAGCGATGCCGGATCCGGTGTTGGTGCTCAATTCGCGCGACGAAGTCACGCTCGCGAACACGGCTTATTATCGGTTGTTCCGCGCACGCCGGGCAGAAACCGAGGGACGGACGATTTTTGCGCTCGGTCGCTTCGATGACGAAGCGCTAAGGGCGCTATTGCAACAGGCGCGGTCGGCGGAGACGCCGCTGGAAGAGTTTCCACTACCCGGTGCGTTCGGTGCGCCCGATATCCTTGCGGTGGCGGCCAACGCCTATCGCATCGAATTAAGTCCGGTGTCCGGTGATCCACAGGAATCGATTCTATTAACATTCGCTGTCACCCGCTCCGAGGCATCCGATGTTGCATAAAGACTTGGAAGTCTATCGCAAACGCGCCGAAGAAAAATTGCAGCGCCGCCCGCCAGCGCCCGATAACAACGGCGCGACACATATTCACTATGAGCTCGAGGTTCAAAACGTCGAATTAGAGATGCAGAACGACGAGCTACGCACCTCGCATTCGGCGCTGGAGGAGTCGCACCATAACTACGCCGATCTCTACGATTTTGCGCCGGTGGGCTACGTCACCTTCGATGCGCAGGGGTTTATCCGAGAGTCGAATCTGACCGCGGCCGATATGCTGGAGATGTCGCGCGCATATTTAATGAATCGCCTGTTCAAGCAATATATCGTCGCGGAAGACATGCCGATCTACCTCGATCACTTAATGCGCGTGTGTCGCGACGGATTGAGACACACCTGCGAGCTGCGTCTCGAGAATAAGGCGGCGGCTTATGTGCAGCTGGAAAGCATTCCCGCGACCCACAGCCGCGGCGGACTTTGCTGTCGTACGACCATGATCGACATCACCGCGCGCAAGCGCGCGGAACTGGCGGCACAGCAAAGCCAAACGCAATTCCAACTGCTGGTCGACGGCGTTGAAGATTACGCCATTTTCATGATCGGCAATGACGGCAATATTATGAGTTGGAACGTCGGCGCACAGCGCATGTTGCGCTATCGCGAGCACGAAATCGTCGGACGTAGTTTCGCTGCCATCTTTACCCACAAGGAAGTCGATGCCGACGCGCCGCAAAAAGTATTAACGCGTGCCCGCAGCGATGGGCGTTCACTCGACGAGCGATGGTATGCGCGCAAAGACGGCAGCCCATTTTGGGCCAACGGCGTCGTGACCTGTTTGCGCGACGCGCGCGGTACGGTGCTCGGTTACGCCATGGTTTTGCGCGACATGACTTTGTATAAGCGCTATGAAGAAGAACGCGAGCGCATGTTGCATGAGCTCGAGGGCGGGAATGAACGTCTGCAGGCCGTGCTACAACAAATGCCGGCTGCGGTGGTTATGGTCAATCCCGCCGGCAAAGTCCTTTTGCAAAACCGCTTAGTGGAAGAAATTGTTGGTTCGCTAAGTGGGCAGACGCTGGAGGCGTGGGCGCCGGAACACCCGTTCCATCGTGCCGACGGCAGTGTCTATGGTGTACACGAGTGGCCATTGGCGCGCTCCTCGCGCACCGGAGAAGTCGTGGTCGGCGAAGAAATGCACTATCACTGGCGCAACGAAAAATCGGGAACGCTAGTCGTCGCGTCCGCACCATTGCGTAATCAGCAAGGCGAGATCGTTGCAGCGGTAGCAACGTTTTCCGATATCACCGCAAAACGCCGCGCCGAAGGTGAGCTCGTCGTCGCCAGGAAACTGGAATCGATCGGTATGCTCGCAGGCGGCATTGCCCACGATTTTAATAACGTGCTCACCATCATTCTCGGCAATATCAATATTGCGAGCCTATCGCCGGAGCATAGTGCCGAGGCGCTGTCTGCCGCCGAAACCGCGTGCCTGCAGGCGAGCTATCTGACAAAACGATTATTGACCTTTTCCGAAGGCGGCGCGCCGATCAAGACGCGCGCGCCGCTGACCAAGGTATTGAACAACGCCTCGGAATTCGTCGCAAAACATACGGCGGTACGCTGCGAATTCGATATCGCCGCGGATCTATGGCAGGCCGACTATGACGCCGGGCAAGTGCGTCAGGTGATCCGCAATCTCGTATTCAATGCGCAAGAAGCGATGCCGCGCGACGGGGTCATTCATATCACCGCCAAGAATGTCCTGGTGTCGGAACCCGACGGGCCGCCGGTCGCCCCCGGGCGTTACATAAAGATTGGCATCCGCGACGAAGGGACGGGCATTGCCCGGACGCAATTGGGAAAGATCTTCGACCCGTTCTATACCACGAAGCCGAAGGCGAGTGGCCTCGGCTTAACGGCGGCGTACTGGATCGTTCAAAAACACCAAGGACATCTCGCCATCGAATCGGAAGTCGGCGTTGGTACGCAGGCGTGGCTGTATCTGCCGGCAGCTTTCATCGAGCCGGCGTCGAAGACGTCTTCCGTCGGTCCCGTGGGACGTATTTTGGTGATGGACGACGAGCCGACGATTCGGCACTTTGCCGAGCGCGTGCTTAAGCATCTCGATTACGAAGTCGTTACCGTTAATGATGGTGCCGCGGCGGTAACAGAATATCGTGCTGCGCGGGACGGCGGTCGACCGTTCGCGTTAGTAATACTCGATCTGATCGTACCCGGTGGTAAGGGCGGTAAGGAGACCATGGTCGAACTCCGCGCGCTTGACCCCGACGTTTGCGCGATCGTCTCCAGCGGCTACTCCAGCGATCCAGTCATGGCGCGATTCCGCGAATTCGGTTTTTACTCGTCTCTCGGCAAGCCTTATGACACCGTCGAACTATGTCGCACCGTTACCGAGGTGTTGGCACAGCGAGCAGCTGCTCACGGCATCCCGCCGCAATAAGTAAGCATAGGTGCGCACCGCACATCGATTTATATCGGTTAAAACTCCGGTTCACGCGGAATTCCGCGTGAAGTATCAGAGCGATCTGCAGCTCGTCGGCTTCGGAAAATGAATTCGCAACCCATTGCGAACGGATGCCGATGCATTTTGGCGCCAGGCGGTCGCCGTCGGTGCCCAATCCGAGATATCCGCGATCCAAAGTAGTAAACAACTTCCAGAACGCTAACAGGGTCCGTTCTCTAGTTAAGCCACCAGTGAAACTTATGTCGCGATGGACCGCGGCAACGCCGAGCGCGATGGGAAGGTTATCATCTTCGGTGTCGCGTCGATCGTATCATGCGTGTGTGCCCGCCATTGATCGAAAAATTTACGGAACATTTTTGCACACGGTGAGATCGATTCTGTGAATTGCCACGACCACACCTATTAAAGATGCATAGGTAGATCCGCGGCCGAGATTTTTCTTTTCGGCCCGCATCGCAAAGTACAAGCCGTAACATGTCTAACGTCACACACTAAGCGGCGTCACATCCCCCGAATCAGTTTGCGTTAAATGTTTGCGTCCTACGAATATCATCTCCCGATGTGTCGACTGCACGACAAACGTGCACATCCCTCTTGACCGATATCGACGTCGACACTAGATTGGCGCGCGGGGGGCACGGGGTCTATTCACTGCCTGATGGTGTATAACGCGAGCGGCAACGATTCGCGATCGTAGCGTTTGCATTTTTTACCATCAGGGTTGCCGCGCCCAATAATGGAGAAAAAAAATGATCGGCACAGCACTAGGCGATGTGACATGGTTGGGGTCTTTCCCCGGATTCAACGGTGTACAAGACGCGGCGGGGGTGGCCGCATTACGCGCGGCTACGACTCAGACTTTTCCAAGCGGCACGACGATCGTTCGCGCGGGCGACGCCTGTAAATTTTTTATTCTGTTGGCGCGCGGTGTATTGCGCGTTACCGAAACTGGCGCAAACGGGCGTGAAATCGTGCTTTATCGCGTACGCGCCGGAGAGTTGTGTGTTTTATCGCTCACCAATCTGCTGTCCGCCACCGCTTATTCCGCCGGCGCGATAGCGGAAGAAGATGTCGAGGTTGTGATGATTCCGGTGCCGGCGTTTCAAGAGGCGTTGGCGCGCTCGGATACCTTTCGTACGTTTGTGCTCTCGACCTTATCGCGCCGCATGGGCGAGGTCTTGGCGTTGCTGGAACAAGTCGCGTTCCATCGTTTGGATTTACGGCTCGCGTGTCTGCTCGGACAATTGTTCGGTCAGAACGACGGCGAATCGATTGAGGTCACGCATCACACCTTGGCAGTGGAGCTCGGGTCGTCGCGCGAAGTCGTGAGCCGCATATTGAAGGAATTCGAGCAGATGGGCTGTATTCGTTTGCGCCGCGGTGCGATCGAACTCCTATCGCCCGAGGCGTTGTCGCGGCTCACATACGCGCGTGCTGTGTGATCTCAGTCACATAAATAAAAAGTTCAATGTTGTGTCTGCTATGTAACCTGCGTCACTGACGCAGGCCCGCACACCCACGAATAATTCCGAAGGCGATCGTCGTTTCCTAGAGCGACGCTCGCGCGCCGACCGAGTTCGTATTTTATAACTGCAGCGAATGCGGATATTGCGTCGACGAATACTGACAACTAATACGGAAGGAGATTGTATGGCAGGTGTGGGCCAGGTCGTTCGTGCATTCTCACTATGCGCGACGTTTATCATCGTTATGGGTGCGCCCTTCAATGTCGCGGCCGCGCCGGTGCCGGGCGGTTCTTTGAATCCGCTGAATATTCCAAAGTACATCAACGCG
>CAZCAK010000102.1:0-6496 GCA_964496605.1 uncultured Acidiferrobacteraceae bacterium
GTTCCGCGTGTTTCGCGGAAAAGAATTTTCGTCTCGGCCAGTGTTTTTCCGGTCCGGTACGTTCCTGCAATTTGGCGAATAGCTTCTCGTCGCCTTGCAACAGGCGCGCCTCCATGATGTTGGTGGCGACGGTAATATCTTTTTTGGCCTCACCGACGCAATCGGCAAGCGAACGCACGCTGTGGCCGACTTCAAGCCCCATGTCCCAGAGAAAATACAACAGCGCCTCGACAAACGGCCGCACACGATCATGGGTGTTTTTGTCGAGCAAAATCATGAGATCGATATCGGAGGCGGGATGCAATTCGCCGCGACCGTAACCGCCGACCGCGACCAACGCAATCGCAATGCCCGGTGGCAGGCGTGCGCTATGGTGCGCGTACGCGCGCGTGAGGAGCTGATCGATGAGCCAGGCGTGCGCCGCGACTAAATCCGCCGCGGGTGCGTCTTCGAGGTGATATTGCTTGAGTGCGGCACGCCCGTGTTTAAGCGCTGCGCGAAACGTCTCGAGCGCATGACTGCCGGCCTTTAATTGCGCAGTGAAGGCGCGGGCGTCGAAGATTTGGGTTTTGTTAAGCGACATCCTGCCGTGCGGCGCGATGCCGCGATGTTAGAGCCGATCGCCGAGACGCAGGGTTAATACTTCGTAACCGGTGTCGGTGACAAGTATCGTGTGTTCCCATTGTGCTGAGAGGCTGTGATCGCGCGTGACCACGGTCCAATTATCGGGCAACAGACGCACCTCTTTACGCCCGGCGTTGATCATGGGTTCGATGGTGAAGGTCATGCCGGGCACGAGCTCCATGCCGGTACCAGGTTTGCCGTAATGCAGCACCTGCGGCTCTTCGTGAAATTGGCGGCCGATACCGTGCCCGCAATATTCGCGTACCACCGAATAATCGTGTTGCTCGGCATGGGTTTGGATCGCGTGACCGATGTCGCCGAGGCGTGTACCGGGACGCACCAATTCGATACCGCGGATCATGCAATCGTAGGCAACTTGCACCAGGCGTTTCGCTTGAACCGAAGGCTCACCGACGAAGAACATGCGGCTGGTGTCGCCGTGAAAACCGTCTTTGATCACGGTCACGTCGATATTGACGATATCGCCTTTCTTCAGTTTTTTATCGCCCGGGATGCCGTGACAGACTTGGTGGTTCACTGAGGTGCAGATCGACTTGGGGAAGCCGTGGTAGTTCAGCGGTGCCGGGATCGCCTGCTGTTCCTTAACAATGTAATCGTGGCAAATGCGGTCGAGCTCGCCGGTGGTAATACCGGCCTCGACGTGCGGCGCGATCATATGCAATACGTCCGCTGCGAGGCGGCCGGCGACGCGCATTTTTTCGATTTCGTCCGGTGTTTTTACCGTAACCGATAGGGTGCGATAGCGTTCTGGGCTTTCCATGAGGCAATCCGTGAAACCGGGTAATTTACACCATTTTTCACCGTTAAGTCCTTCTAAAATATAGCCGAACGCGGGTGCCGCGGGGCGCGATCTTTGGGGCCGCTCCGTTGCCGCTGACGCCACCGTGTGATATAAACGCCGGGCTTTTAACCTTTTTATCAACCCTCACACGGGTCGTCACATGTTCTTGGGTGCTTCGGGCTTAACCGAAGTTAGAACATGGGGTCCGTGGTGGAAAAACCCAGGAGACAATATGAGCAATGTAACCATGCGCCAGATGTTGGAGGCCGGCGTGCACTTTGGCCACCAAACCCGTTTCTGGCATCCCAAGATGCGCCCCTATATCTTCGGCGAGCGCAATAAAATCCACATCATCAATCTGGAAAAGACCTTGCCCATGTTTAATGAGGCGGTCAATTTCCTCGGTAAGCTGGCGTCGAATCGCGGCACCGTCCTATTCGTCGGAACCAAGCGCCAGGCGCAAGAAGTCGTGCGCGACGAGGCGATTCGCTGTGGCATGCCGTATGTGAATCACCGTTGGCTCGGCGGTATGCTGACCAACTACAAGACGGTCAAACGCTCCATCGAGCGGCTCAAGAGCCTCGAGATTCGTGTCGGCGAAGGCAATCCCGACAAGCTGAGCAAACGCGAGTTGCTCGATCTCGATCGCGAGCGCGTAAAGCTCGATCGTAGCTTGGCCGGTATTAAAGACATGCCGGGGCTGCCCGACGCCTTGTTCGTTATCGACGTCGGTCATGAATACATCGCGATCAGCGAGGCCAATAAACTCGGCATCCCGGTGGTGGCGGTGGTCGATTCGAACTGCAAACCCGACGGCGTCGATTATGTTGTTCCGGGTAACGACGACGCGATTCGTGCCATTCGTTTGTACGCCGGTGCCGTAGCCGATGCGATTATCGAAGGCCGCAAGCTCAATATTCCCAACCTGCCCGAAGGCGACGAGGAGTTCGTCGAGGTGCAAGAGGATCCGAGTAAGGTGAAGGTGTCGGCGAAAAAGAAACCGGCATTGAAATTAAATAATCCCGCGGAGGTCGAACTCGAGGCTGAGGCCGAGACTACTACTACTGAGACTCCGGCCCGTCCACGGCCGCGCGGCGAGGCCGCCCGCGGTAAAGGCAAGGCGAAGAAAGACGCCTAGCAACACAATCGAAGGGGGGCTTTGCCCCCCTTTCAGCAACCGCCGCCAACGGCGGCGCACGAATCAGCGGAGTATTTATGGCAATCAGTGCAACGCAAGTGAAAGAACTGCGCGAGCGCACCGGCCTTGGCATGATGGAATGCAAGGCGGCGCTAGAAGAGAGCAAGGGCAATATGGACGCGGCGATCGATCTACTGCGTAAGAAGGCCGGCGCCAAAGTCGAGAAGAAGGCGGGGCGTACTGCCGCCGAAGGCGCAATCGGAATTTATGTCACCGGCGATGGCAAGGCCGCGGCGATGGTCGAGGTTAACTCCGAGACCGACTTCGTCGCTAAAGATGAGAACTTCACCGCATTCGCCAATGCCGTCGCGGCGCGCGTCGCGAAGAACAACCCGCGCGATCTCGATGCCTTGAATGCGCTGCCGTTGGTTGACGGCGTCGCGACCAGCATCGCCGATACGCGCACGCAGTTGGTTGCGAAGTTCGGCGAGAATATGAATCTGCGCCGCTTCCAACGCTACGAGAGCGCTAAGGGCGTTATCGGCACGTACGTGCACGGTCGCAAGATCGGTGTCTTGGTCGAGCTGCAAGGCGGCGATGGTGCGCTGGCGCGCGATATCGCAATGCATATCGCTGCCAGTCGTCCCGGTTATGTGAACAAGAACGACGTGCCGGCGGCCGTAATCGAAAAGGAAAAAGAAATCTTCGCCGCCCAGGCGAAGGAAAGCGGCAAGCCGGCAGAGATCATCGAGAAGATGGTGCTGGGCCGCATCAATAAGTTCTACGGCGAGATCACGCTGGTCGGTCAGCCGTTCGTGAAAGACCCGGATACCACCGTCGAAAAGTTATTAAAGTCTGCGAATGCCACGGTCGTGCGTTTCATGCGTTATGAAGTCGGCGAAGGCATCGAGAAGGCGCAAAGCGATTTCGCCGCGGAAGTGATGGCGCAAGTCAAAGGCGGTTAAGTGGGCGTTGCCAAATCCAAGCCGGTGTATCACCGCATCTTGGTCAAACTCAGCGGCGAGGCGCTCATGGGCGACGATGCCTATGGCATCAATCGCGAGGTGTTGCTACGCATCGCGCACGAATTGAAGGAGGTGCTGGCGCATGGTATTCAGCTGGCGGTGGTGATCGGCGGCGGCAATATCTTTCGCGGCGTCTCCGGTGCCGCGGCCGGTATGGATCGCGCCAGCGCCGATTACATGGGCATGTTGGCGACGGTGATCAATTCGCTGTCGATGCGCGATGCGCTCGAGTCCATCGGCGTCCCGACGCGGGTGCAATCGGCTTTGCGTATCGATCAAATCGCGGAGCCTTATGCGCGTCTGCGTGCGATTCGCCATTTGGAGAAAGGTCGCGTGGTGATTTTCGCCGCCGGTACCGGCAATCCATTTTTCACCACCGATACCGCGGCGAGTTTGCGCGCCATGGAAATCAACGCCGAAATCGTGTTTAAGGCGACTAAAGTCGACGGCGTTTACACCAAAGACCCGATGAAGCATAAAGATGCGGTGCGCTACAGTCATCTCAGCTACGACGAGGTGTTGTCGAAGCGTCTGGCGGTCATGGACGCGACTGCGATCGCTTTGTGTCGCGATCAAAATTTACCGCTGCGCATTTTCAATTTGAACAAGCCGGGGAGTTTGTTACGCAGTGTCCTCGGTGAAGACGAAGGCACATTGGTTGAGGCTGGAGGCACGGCGTGATCGAGAATATTAAAAAAGATGCCGAGACGCGTATGCAAAAGTCCATCGACGCGTTAAAAACCGATATCGGTAAGATTCGCACCGGTCGCGCACATACCGCGCTGCTGGAGCATGTGCAGGTCGAGTACTACGGTAATAAGACACCGCTGAATCAGGTCGCCAATGTTACGGTGGTCGATGCGCGCACGCTCGCGGTGGCACCGTGGGAAAAGAATATGGTGACGCCGATCGAAAAGGCGATCATGGAAGCCGGGCTCGGGCTGAATCCGGTCACGACCGGACAAATGATTCGCATCCCGCTGCCGGCGCTGACGGAAGAGCGTCGCCGCGAACTTGGTAAGCTAGTACGCAACGAAGGCGAGAACGCCAAGATCGCGATTCGCAATGTGCGACGCGACGCCAATACCCATTTGAAAGAACTGGTTAAAAAGAAACAGGCCTCGGAAGACGAGGAGAAGCGCGCGCAAGACGCGATACAAAAATTCACCGATCGCTTCACCGCCGAAGTCGACAAGATGGTGGCGGCGAAAGAACAAGAGATCATGGCGATTTAGCTTCTTATGTCCGGCGACGCTAAGAACGGTCTTACGAATATCCCCCGTCACATCGCTGTGATCCTGGATGGCAACGGCCGTTGGGCGAAACAACGCGGACTGCCGCGTATCGCGGGACATCGTAAAGGCGTCGATAATGTGCGCGAACTGGTCGAGGCCTGCGGCGATCGCGGCGTTGATTATCTAACCTTGTTCGCATTCAGCAGCGAAAATTGGCGTCGACCCGAGATTGAGGTGAAACTGCTCATGGAGTTGTTCAGCCTTGCGCTGGATAACGAAGTCGCGAAGCTGCACGAAAACAATATTCGCTTTCGCGTAGTCGGCGATCTCAGTGCCTTCTCCAAAGGTCTGCGCAAAAAAATTCAACAAGCCGAGGCCCTTACTGCGGGTAACTCGCGTCTGGTGCTCACTATCGCGGCCAATTACGGCGGGCGTTGGGACATCGCGCAGGCCTGCGCCCGCATCGCGCAATTGGCGGCGCAACATAAGCTTGATCCGGAGACGATTACCGAATCGACGCTCGAGCCCTATCTCTGCCTACATGGAACGCCGGAGCCCGATTTATTTATCCGCACCGGCGGTGAACAACGCGTCAGCAACTTCCTGCTATGGCAATTGGCGTATACCGAGTTGTATTTCACGCCGGTGTTATGGCCCGACTTTAACCGCACCGAATTCGAAATCGCCCTGGCATCTTACGCCGGGCGGCAGCGGCGTTTCGGACGTACCGGCGATCAAGTCGAGGCCGGACTGCGTGCTTAAAACCCGCATCCTGACGGCGGCGATATTACTTCCCTTATTTGTGTTGGCGCTGTGGTATTTGCCGCCACCGGGCATGGGTCTGTTATTGGGTATATTCATTCTGCTCGCAACTTGGGAGTGGGCGGGTCTCAGCGGTCTTGCGCGGCTTGATCTGCGTCTTCTATATCTTCTCGTGATTGCAGTCGCAGCGATCGCGATGTTGTACACGCCGCTCGCGCCGCTCTTGCTCGTGGTCGTCGCGTGGTGGTGTTGGGCCGGTGCGGAAATCGTGTACGACAAGGATTTATCGCGCAGCGTGTTCGTGCACCGTGTCGGACGTTGGTTCGCCGGCGTTCTGGTGCTGGCGCCGGCGTGGCTAGCGGCGGTTTATTTATTCGGTGCTGATCCGCGTCGGCCAGCGGTGCTGCTATTTCTTTTTATTTTCGTCTGGGCCGCGGACACAGCGGCATATTTCATCGGTCGCGCCTTCGGTAAACGCAAACTCGCGCCGCACGTGAGTCCGGGCAAGACGGTTGCGGGTGCGGTCGGTGGCGTTGCGACGGTGGCGCTGGTCGCACTCATCAGCGGCAACATTTATTGGGAATTGAGCGGGCGATTATTGTTGGCATGGACTTTATTAGGCGTCGTGACCGCCGTGTTCTCCATTGTCGGCGATCTCATGGAAAGTAAACTCAAGCGCATCGCCGGCGCCAAAGACAGCGGTCGTCTATTGCCTGGCCACGGCGGCGTGCTCGATCGCATCGATGCCTTTACCGCCGCGGCACCGGTATACGCCTTGGGCGTGAGCCTCATTGGCAGGCCGGTATTATGAGCGCCATCGTCTCCGCACCCACACCGACACCGGCACGCGCGCCGGTCGGGGTCACGATTCTCGGTTCCACCGGTTCCATCGGCGTGAGTACGCTCAATG
>CAZCAK010000103.1:0-4316 GCA_964496605.1 uncultured Acidiferrobacteraceae bacterium
GCCCGTCGAAGTTTCCGCCCCTGCTCCAATTGATACCCCGCGCCCCATCGTCGTCGCCGATGCCGATTGGCAAAGCTTGACTCAGGCGGTCCATGGCTGCACCGCGTGTGAGCTGCATCGCACGCGCAAGCAAGCCGTGTTCGGCGTCGGCAATCGAACCGCGCAATGGCTATTCGTCGGCGAGGCGCCAGGCGCGGAAGAAGATCGCCAAGGCGAGCCCTTCGTGGGACCCGCGGGGCAATTGCTCAACGCCATGTTGTTTGCAATTGGACTTAAGCGCGAAGAGATTTACATCGCCAATGTCTTGAAATGTCGTCCGCCGAACAACCGCGATCCACAGGGACAAGAAGTTGAACGCTGCGAACCTTATCTCTTACGCCAAATCGATCTTATTCAACCACGCATCATCATTGCACTCGGTCGCTTCGCCGCCCATAGCTTATTAAAAACCGAAGTCGCCTTGAGTAAATTACGCGGCCAGCGCTTGTCGTATCACGATATTCCACTCATCGTGACTTATCATCCGGCGTATCTGCTGCGCAATCCGATCGATAAACGCCGCGCCTGGGACGATCTCTGTCTCGCGCGCACGCTGGTGCCCGGCTAATGGCCGACGCCGCGCGTCAATCGGCGTCATCCAGCGCGTTCGTGCTGCGCGCGATGGCCCCGCACGATTTACCGCAAGTCATGGCGATCGAATCGGCGGCTTATGAGTTTCCCTGGACTGAGGGAATTTTTCGCGATTGTCTGCGCGTCGGGTACCACTGCCGTGTGGCGGAGTCGGGCGAGACATTATTGGGCTACGGTGTCATGTCGATTGGTGCTGGCGAGTGTCACTTGTTGAATATTACGGTGGCACCGAATCAGCGGCGCCGTGGCATCGCGCGCGAATTGGTGTCGGCCTTATTGTGTGCCGCGCGCGCCGATAAAGTCACTATGGCCCTATTGGAGGTGCGCCGCTCGAATCGCGCCGCCTATGCGCTTTACACTAGCCTCGGTTTCGACGAAATCGGCATGCGCAAACAGTATTACCCCACGCGCCGCGGGCGTGAGGACGCCTTATTATTGGCGCGCGCTTTATAAAACCATCTGTTCGTTCAACCCAAGGAGCCAACATGAAAATCAGTAAAATGGTATTGCACGCAGTGGTTGTTACGGCATTGCTCGGCGGCATGGCGAGCGTATTCGCCGCCAAAGAACCGGAGGACGTCATTAAGTATCGACAAAATGTCATGAAGACCAACGGCGCCAATGCCGCCGCGGCCGCGGCGATTATTCAGGGCAAGGTCGATATGAAAAATCGCCTGGCGGATCACGCCAAGACCTTAGAGACTTTTACCAAAAATATTCCGGCGCTATTCCCGAAGGGTTCTGATTTCGGGGCCGATACCAAGGCGCTCGATGCGATCTGGAAGAAGCCGGCGGACTTCGAGAAGAAGGCCAAGGATACCGAAGAAAAGGCCGCGGCTTTCTCCAAGGCAGTGGCGAGCAACGATCCGCAAATGGGTGCGAAGTTCAAGGCGCTGGGCGATAGTTGCAAGGCCTGCCACAAGGATTTCCGCAAAGAAGATAAGCAGTAACCCCTAATGCGTGCGCGCCGCAGGGCGCGCACGCTTTTCTACGGTGTCTCGATGCCTCACTGGATTCGTCTCACGCTGGTTATTTTATTCGTTGCCGATGCGCATGCCGCCGACGACGCGCAAGCGCTGGTGCGCGGCGAATATGTATTGAACGCCGCCGGTTGCGTCACGTGTCACACTGACGAAGACAATAACGGCAAACGCCTCGCTGGTGGTCTTGCCATCGAAAGCGACTTCGGCACTTTCTATACGCCGAATATTACGCCGGATAAGGCGACCGGCATTGGCGCGTGGAGCGAAGCCGATTTTGCACGCGCCCTGCGCGAGGGCCGTAGCCCTAAGGGCCATCACTATTACCCGGCGTTTCCTTACACCTCTTATACGCGCATGCGCGATGACGACGTGCAGGCGCTGTGGGCTTATCTGCGTGCGCAGTCGGCGGTGGCGCAGCAAAACAAAAAACATCAACTCAAGTGGTTTGTGCGTCGCCCGTTTCTCGCCGCTTGGAAGGCTTTGTATTTCGAGCCCGGCGCCTATCGCGATAACGCACAACAAACTGCGCAATGGAATCGCGGCGCCTATATCGCGCAGGCGCTGACGCATTGTGGCGAATGCCATACGCCGCGCAATCGCCTGGGCGCGATGGAGGCGAAGCGTTATCTCGTCGGCACGCCGAACGGCCCCGACGGCGATAGCGTGCCCAATATTACTCCCGACAAGAAAACCGGCATTGGATCCTGGAGCAGCGGCGACTTAATGAGCTACTTCGATTCCGGTATGACACCGGACGGCGACTTCGCCGGTAGTCTGATGGCGGATGTCATTGATCATAGCCTCAAGCCCTTGACCGCCGACGACAAGAAGGCTTTGATCGCGTACCTTCGCAGCGTGCCGGCATTGCCGGGCGAGGCGCACGTGCATGAGCACGAATCGGGATCGGGCAAGAAAAAGGACGAGTTCGATTTTTGATTACAGACGTTGCGCCGCCAGCGCGGTTCCCATGAGACCGACGGCCGGATTTGTTACGACATAGACCGGTATGCGCAACAAAATCGGTGACATGCGGCCCTTGTCGCGAAACGCCGCAATAAATCCGCCTTGCTGGATATGCGTCAAGATTTTCGGCGCAATGCCACCGGTAATGTAAACGCCGCCCGTTGCCAGCACTGTGAGCGCGAGGTTGCCCGCCTGCGCGCCGTAGATCTTCACAAAAATTTGCAGTGCCTCCAACGCCAGTGCGTTACCTTGCGCCGCGGCCTGTGCAATCGCCGCCGCATGATCGCCGCCGTCGTGTTTAAACGGCTCGACGCATTGCGCGCGCTCGCAGAGAAAATGATAAATATTAATCAGGCCGCGACCGGACAATACGCGCTCGTAAGACGCGCGGCCGTATTGTTTCCAAAGGTAGCGCAGCAATTCTAATTGCGTCGCGTCGGTCGGTGCGAAGTCGACGTGACCGCCCTCGGTCGGTAACGGCTCGTAATGATCGCCGCGCCAAAATAATAATCCTTGGCCTAAGCCGGTGCCCGCGCCAATCAGCGCGCGCACGCCACCGGGTTCGGTGATGCCTTCTTGCAATGGTACGAGATCGGTTGGAGATAATAGATCGACGCCGTAGCCGGTCGCCTGAAAGTCGTTAATGAGACGCACCTTTGGAATGCCGAAGTCTTTGCGCAGCGTCTGGCTGTCGACGATCCAGGGTAAATTCGTGAGCTTGACTTGCTCGCCGACCGATGTCGCGGTAATTGGCCCGGCAACGCCCAAGCAGGCTGCGGTCAGATGGTCACGTGCGGCATTTTCATCGATGAACTCATCGACGATGGCGCTGAAGCTGCGGTACGCCTGGTTCTCGAAGCGCCGTTCCGCGAGCACGCGATAGCCTTCGTGCGCGAAATCCGCAATCTGCAGCAATGTCTTGGTACCACCGATATCACCGGCGAGAACGGGCATAGTGGAGCATCTCCAGCGTACTCGACGATGATAGGGCGCGATGACGATTCTAGCGTCGGACTAACAACCCAGGAGCGAATTCTGCCGTTGTCACTCTAGGACTATCGCTCGACGTACCGTGCGCGCCAGTTCGGTAAGCTCTAGCGCTTGCCGCAACGCTTCATGCGGCTCCGCGTCGCGGATGCCAAAAAATGACAAAGGATGCGCTATGGATTTGAGTTTGACTCTCGACGACAGAGCGGTGCGTGCGATTCACGCGCGATTATCGCCGCGCGTGACGACACCGTTCGCCATCTCCTGGGACGGCCGTACTTACCACTTTGGAACCGGCGCGCCGGTGTTCGACCTCAAGGTTAAAACGCGCGCCGGCCTGGCCGCGCTCGGTACCCTCGACGAGGCCGCATTTTGTGAGGCCTACATTCGTAGCGAGCTCGATATCGACGGCGATATGTTGCGCCTCATCGGCATGCGCAGCGAACTGACCGATCGCCATCGATGGCATCATCTCTATCGGCGCGTGGCACCATGGCTCATTGGGCAAACGCGCACCAATCGCCGCGCGATCGCGTGCCACTACGATTACGACGCGGAGTTTTACCTGAATTTTATGGACGAGAGCCGGTGTTACTCGCAGGCGATCTATCAGCACGACGACGAGACGCTGACACAGGCGCAGCGGCGCAAGTTGGACTTTGTCTTAGATGCCTGCAATATCAAACCCGGGGATCGTGTGCTCGACGTCGGCGGCGGTTGGGGCGCATTTACTGAACATGCCGGTCGACGCGG
>CAZCAK010000103.1:4416-6453 GCA_964496605.1 uncultured Acidiferrobacteraceae bacterium
TGCTCGACGTCGGCGGCGGTTGGGGCGCATTTACTGAACATGCCGGTCGACGCGGTGTGAACGTGACTTCGCTGACGATCTCCCAGCGCTCGGAAAAATTCCTCGCCGATTTAATTCAACGCCTGAGCTTGCCGTGTCGGGTTTATAACGAAGACTTCTATCGCCATCGTGCGAGTGAACCCTACGACGCGATCGTGATTCTCGGCGTCATGGAACATCTGCCGAACTATGGCGCGGTACTAAAACAGTTGCGCCGCTTGCTGAAGCCAGGCGGGCGGGTTTATCTCGACGCCAGCGCGCATTGGGAGAAGTATTCCAAGCCGACATTCGTATCGCGTTACGTGTACCCCGGCAATCACTCGTTTTTCTGTTTGCATGAATTCCTTAGCCAGGCGGCAAAGGCCGAGTTCGAGATCGGCGGCGTGTACAACGACCGCCACAGCTATTTTTTAACCTGCAAGGCCTGGGCGGAAAATTTCGACGCGGCGCGCGAGAGGATCGTGCGGCGCTGGGGCGAGATGGCATATCGCACGTTTCGGTTGTATCTCTGGGGCTCGGCGCATTCCTTTCTCACACGCAATCTCGATGCCTACCGTGTGGTGTTAAAAGACGGTAAATCGGCCGCGGCGACGTAATGCGATTAGTGGATGTGGGTCACAAGCCTGAGCGCATAAACCACATCCAGCAATGCTAGGGCGACTAAGGTGGCGAATGTCATCTGCATGCCGAGCACTCGCCAGCGCATATTCGTCGTGAGTAGTCCGCGCGCGTGAATGACGCGGCCGATTAGGATTGCGCTACCGCCGGCGTGAATCAGCGCCGCGGCGGCACCATTTATTTCCAAGAGCACGAGTAAGATCAGCGAAATCGGAATGTACTCGGTGGCATTGCCGTGCGCGCGCACCGCGACTTGCAGCGCTGGATCGTTGCCGTCGCCGAAGCGTACTTTTTTGGCGCGCCGTAGCTTAATGACACCGAACGATAGCCAGACAATGAGCAAGGCCGCGACTGCGGCGTAGATCGCGCTAATCATTTCTTCTCCCAAAGTTATTCGCTGGATCGCGATCATCGCGCGTTCGACACGCAAAAAGAAGCGCCCTACCGCAGCGCGATAGGGCGCGTCGTTGCCAACGTTACGGCTGCACGTACGTCCAGCCGGTTTTTTGGAAATCGGCCAAGGCGGTCAGACCGGCGGTGACGTATTGAACGCCGTCGATCACTTCCGCCGTGGCGTTGCCGGCAGTCAATGTGCCGTTACCGATGTAACCGCGCACCGTGTTCTGACAGAAATAGAACTTGACGCCTTTCGCGATTAAACCGCGTACTTGCGACTCGAACGGATTCGTGCCCTTGCCGTGCGCCACCAGCACGCTATTTTTTACCACCAATGTGCCGCCACCGCTGTGTACGATGGCCGCGATTTCGTAATCGCGTCCCGGCTTCATGCCGTTGGTAATATTGTAGTCGTCGATGATATTTTGAATATTTTCCAGTGCGTAGGCGCGCGGACACACGCCATTCACTACGCTACCGGCGCAAAATTGGTTGATCTGAACCACCAATTTGACGTTGTGACGGCGCGCGAGACAGCGCGTGTTCTCCGCGGCCCCAGGACCGAACTCGGTGTTGAGGTCCATGCCACTAACAAGTCCGACCGGACAGGCGTTATTGCTATTGTCGTCGCGGTCATCGGCGCAGACGTTCGCGCTGGCGACAAAAAGCAATAGTGCACTTAATAAACATAATTTTTTATTCACTGCTTCTCTCCTAGTGATTACACGGTGCGCCGAGGTGGTGATACTTATAGCTCAGCTGGGTAATATTAACAGACACGCGTCCGCCACCGTCGCACTTAAGGCGGAGCGGAAGCGGCACAGACTTCGCATAGCGGTGAGACGAGTGCGCGTCGATTTTTTTGTTCAGCGCGCGGCGGTCTTGGGCACCGGCGCGCGCGGGTGAGATGCGATGAGCGATAAGGCGAGCGCCAATAGTGTGTAGCTCAGGAATAAATAAAATCCGGGCTGCAGCGAGGTCGCA
>CAZCAK010000104.1:0-6445 GCA_964496605.1 uncultured Acidiferrobacteraceae bacterium
CCAACACTTCTTTATCGTCTTGCATCAAGCTCGCGTCGATGCTGACGCGCCGCACATCGTGTCGACAGGTCATGGTGATACTGACCAAGCCGCCGCCGGCCTGCCCCACCACTTCGATTTTTGCCAACTCCTCTTGGGCCTTGCGCAAATTCTCTTGCATCATTTGCGCCTGCTTCATGATATTGCCTAAGCCGCCTTTCATAACACCCTCAATCGCTACGTTGGTAATGCGCTAGTTTACTTTGCGCGAATCGTCGCCGGATCGGCCCGACCGTTAAACTGATCCTCCAGCGCGCGCACCAGCGGATCGGTTTGAATGGCCGCGACCGCTTGTTGCTGACGCTGGCTTTGTTCCTGGATTCGTTGTTCTGCCGGCGTCGCCCCCGGCGCGGTGTCGCCTAAACGCGCTTCGAGCTTAATCTCGCGCCCGAGATGCCTGACCATGGCCTGGCGCACTTGCTCCAAACGGTCCTTATTATAGAGATGCATGCCGGCGCTACTGACCGCCAAGACATAAGCGTTTTCGCCGCTCGGTTCGAGCGCGCTTTGTTGCGCTAACTCGCGCGCGATGCCGGCAAGGCCGAGGCTTTCAATCCAATCGCGCCATGAGCGATTCGTAGCTGGCGCCGCGACAGGAGCTGCGGTCGCCGCGGCGGCGTTAGTCTTGGCTTTGGCGTCAGTAACCGATGGCGCAACATTAGCGACCGGTTTGGTCGGCGTGACCGCCGCCGGTGCCGCATTGCTCGTAACACCGGCAGTCGATGATTTTTCCTTGACGGCATCGGCCGGTTTGAACGCCAGCATTCTTAATAATGTCATTTCCAAACCGACGCGCGGGTTCGGCGCCAGCGTCAAATCGCGGCGACCGATACTGCCGATCTGAAAAAATAATTGTAAATCTTCCGCCGATAGCGCTTGCGCAAACGACGCCAATTGCGCGCGCTCGTCTGCCGGCAGCGCCGTCGGCGCCATCTGCGCCAACGAGATACGATGCAGGCGTATCAATAATTCTTTTAACACGTCGTCGTAGTTCGCGCGGTAATCGGCGATCTCCGCGACTAGGGCCAATAATGCCGGGGCGTCGTTACGCATCAAGGCATCGACCAAACGATCGATGCTCTGCTGATCGATGCTGCCCAGCATCTCGCGCACCTCGGTTTCTTTCAGTGCGCCACCGCCGTAGGCGATGGCCTGATCGAGCAAACTCAAGGCATCGCGCATGCTGCCGTCGGCGGCGCGCACCAAGGGCGCGAGCGCCGACGGTTCGTAGGTGATATTTTCCGCGCGCAAAATCGTTTCCAGCTGGCCGCCGATTTGCGCCTCGTCGAGGCGTTTTAAATTGAACTGCAGACAGCGCGATAACACCGTGACCGGAAGGCGTTGCGGATCGGTGGTCGCCAATAAAAACTTCACGTGCGGCGGCGGTTCTTCCAATGTTTTCAACAAGGCGTTGAAACTATGCCCCGACAGCATGTGCACTTCGTCGATGAGATAAACCTTGTAGCGCCCGCGCGTCGGTGCGTACTGGACGTTATCGAGTAATTCGCGGGTGTCGTCGACTTTGGTGCGCGAGGCGGCGTCGACTTCGATTAAATCGACGAAGCGGCCGGCATCGACCTCTTGGCAAGTGGTGCATTCGCCGCAGGGAGCAGAACCGACGCCGCGCTCGCAATTGAGTGACTTCGCGAGAATGCGCGCCAGCGTCGTCTTGCCGACGCCCCGCGTGCCGGTGAACAAAAATGCGTGATGTAGACGATCGTGATCCAGCGCGTTGGTCAGGGCGCGCACAACATGCGTCTGACCAACGAGCTCGCTAAAACGGCGTGGGCGCCACTTGCGCGCGAGGACTTGATAACTCATGCCGATACTCCGTCGATCCGACTATGCCGCAAAGTCAAAATACAGACTCAACTATGGAATGATCGTTTAAGAGGGTGGCGGCGCCAACCAGTCTGGCTCAGCGCCCGCAGGAATCGCTACGGCTGCTTCCTTCCGGACCTGACCGGGTTTGCGAGTTGCGTCGCCGAGGGACTGATCGTCACCGCCATAAGGGCGTGAGTTTAAACGGCTGGGCGACAAAATGAAACGCGGACTCGGCCGTGGCATTTAAGTCCATAACGTCGTGATCATCGCCGCCACCGCCAGCGCCATAACGCCGGTCGCGCACCAGCCGAGGACTTTGAGCCGCCGGGTAATAACGAATTTGCCCATAATCTCGCGGCGCGCCGCCATGAGCATCATCACCACCATGATCGGCACCGAAATAATGCCATTGATCACCGCGCTCCAATACAAGGCCTTAATCGGATCGATCTCGGTGAAGTTGAGCGCCACCCCGACCAAGGTGGCGGCAGCGATGATGCCGTAAAACTGCTTCGCCGCGCGCGGTTTTAATTCCAGGCCCTCGGTCCAACGGAAGGCGCCGGCCACGGCGTAGGCGGCAGAACCCGCCAGTACCGGAATCGCGAGCAGCCCGGTGCCGATGATGCCGGCACTGAAAAGGATGAAGGCAAACTCGCCCGCGAGCGGGCGCAAGGCCTGCGCCGCCTGCGCCGAGGTCTCGATATTGCCGACACCATGGAAATGTAAGGTCACCGCGGTCGCCAGCATGATAAAAAACGCCACTAGATTCGAAAACGCCATGCCGATGTAGGTATCGATTTTGATGCGCCGCAGCTCCGCGCGCGCCTGCTCCGGTGCATCACGCAAGGGTGCGGCGTGCGTGGTGCCACGCTGCTCCTCCACCTCTTGCGAGGCCTGCCAGAAAAACAAATACGGGCTAATCGTAGTACCGAATACAGCGACCAGCGTCGTGATGTATTGCGGATTCCAATGTAAGGTCGGCGTGACGGTGCCGATCGCAACCTCGAGCCAAGGTACTCGCACCACGAGAATCGTGGCGATATAGGCCAATAGGGACAAGGTGAGCCATTTGAGAATACGCACATAGCGTCGATAGGGAATGAAGACTTGTAATAATAAGGACACCACGCCGAAGCCCAACGCGTACAACTGAGACGGGCCGCCGATCGCCAACTCCAAGGCATCGCCCATCGCGGAAACATCGGCGGCGATATTAATAATATTGGCCGCGAGCAATAGGCCGACGATACCGAACAACAACCAGCGTGGGTAATAATCGCGAATATTCGCCGCGAGCCCGTGGCCAGTGACACGGCCGATGCGCGCGCTCACCACCTGAATGCCGACCATAAGCGGATAGGTAAACATCACGCTCCACAGCATGGCATAGCCGAATTGGGCACCGGCTTGCGAATAAGTGGCGATGCCGCTTGGATCGTCGTCGGCCGCGCCGGTAATCACGCCGGGGCCGAGGCGTTTAAGCCAGGCGTCCAGTTTCGAGGTTTTAGTGGGCGTGATGCTCACAGCGTGGGTCGTTCACGACGATGATGGCGCAACTTCCAAAAAAAAGTGAATGATTGATCCGGTCGATCATACGCAGCAAAGCGCCAGCACGATAGATGCGGAGCCGCGCAATTAGAGCGCGGCGACTTCCACTCGGTTCCGTAGCAGTTTTTAAAATCCAGCTTCGCGCCAGACGATCGACAATAGGTAGCGCAGCAACCGCACGCCCGGCGCCTCCCATCGACCATGTAATACCACCGTGCCGCGCCAGCTATGCCCACGCAGATTGCCCGGGCTCGGCGCGCTTAAGACCACGTGATATAACGCACGTTCGGGAATCAGCTGGCCTTGTTTCTCACGTACGACGACCGAGCCGCCAAAGGGTGCCGCCAGCACGCCGCTGGTTAATACCCGCGTGGCGTCACGATCGATCGCGGTGACGGTCAATGGCAAATAAGTCCCTTCACCGCCATCGCTATAGAAACGTGCACGATCGCCGACGCGTATTCGACGCAACGCATCTTCGTCGAGATAGGTTTCCACGCGCCACTGGTCGTTCTGCACCAATACCGCTAATCGTTCACCCCGGCCGACCCAAACACCGGGTTTTAAATCCGGATCGAGATCGCGTAGTTCGCCGGCGAATGGCGCGCGTGGCGTGTATTGCTCCAGTGTCGTCTCGATACTGTGAAGTTCAGCCTGTGCGGTAATCAATTCCTGTTGTAGCACCGGTGCATCGGGCCGCAAACCGGCATTAAGCCCCGCGGCCGCTACCTGCCATTGTAATTGCTGCACCTGTGCCGTCGCCCGCTGCCAGCGTAGCACTAAGTCCGGCGACGCCAATTCGATCAAGGCTTGGCCCGCCGGTACGGCGGCGCCCTCACGCCAATTGAGTTTGATGACTTGTGCGCCTTCCGGCGCGTAAATCGGAAAGATTTCCGTGGGCCTTAATAATGCCGACGAGGCGACCCGCGTCGGCCACGGCACGATCACCAACGCCGCCAGAGCGAGCGCGATCATGGCGCTGCGTTTGGCGCGCGCACTTTCGCGTAGCACCGGCCAGCGCTCGCGCCAAATCTTGATCTCACCCCAGATCGGTAATAGCACGAACCACCCGATCTCGACGATAAACAACAGAATACCGATTGCCTTCACTGCAAAGTGATACACCAGTACCGCAATGCCGAGGAATAAAGTCAGGCGATAAATCCAAGTGGCATAAGCAAAGAGGATCAGATTGCGCGTACGCCGCGGTGGAAAATATTCCGGCGGCGCATCGCCGAGCTTAAATAGGCGCTCGCGCAAATCCCATCGCGCCAGCGCGAATGCGCGGCTGTGCAGATTCGGCAAATCGAGCCAATCCGAAAGCAAAAAATAACCATCGAAGCGCATGAACGGACTGCTATTGACCGCGAGCGTCGCAATCCATGTCGTGGTCGCGAGAATAAACGCGATCGACTTCGGGGTGCCCTCGGGCAACATCGCCCAGGCCAGCGTTGCCCACACCGCAACGATAAGTTCAGTAATAATTCCCGAGCCGGCGATGGCGAGTCGTTGGCGGCGATCGGCCAGCTTCCACGCTTCGTTAGTATCGGTATAGGCAACTGGCCACAGCACCAAAAACGCGACGCCCATCGCCGGCACGCGACAACCATAACGCTTCGCGGTAAAGGCATGCCCCAATTCGTGCAGCACCTTTACGCCGAATAAGGCGACGCCGTATGCGATCAATCCCTTCCAGGTAAATAAATCGACCAGCGTTGCACTGAACCGGTCCCAATCGCGATACACCATCACCACGCCGACGATCCAAGCGAGCAAGCTCAATTGAAAAAATCCACGCGAATATAACGGCGCAACGCGCGCACTGAAGCGGGTTAACCAGCGATCGGGCTTTATTAAAGGCACGCGGAAGAATAGATAATGATGCAACAGCCATTTGCCCCAGGAACTACGTTGCGCTTTGAAACGCGCGGCGAAGGCGCCCTCTTTTGCGCCGGCCTGCAGCAACTGATTTTCCGCCAGAAACTGCAACACGGCTTCGACGTCGGCCACTTCCGGCTGGAGCGTCGTTTCGGTCGAAATCGCCGCCAGAATGGCCGCCGCATCCTGCAAGGACCAGCGGCTCAATAGCTCAAACGTCAGCCAATCGAGACGAAAGAATTGATTGCGTACCGGATCGTGCAGTGTCCAGCTCGGCTGCCCATCGGCGAGCCGAGGCCCGGGGTAAAGCGCCAACTCTTCGCGGAGTTTCGGTAAGGACACGGTGTTCCTACCAACCGATGGCTTGGCGCAGCGCCGCGAGTGGGCGCCGCAACATCCAATAAATCGCCGGTACCCAGGCACCACTGAGTTTTGCGGTGCCTTTCAAGCCGACGTGATGCATCGTGACGCCGTCGAGTTTCGCGCGTACGCGATAGGCGTAGCTACCGTCGGGGCGCTGCACCGCGTCGTGCGCGACATAACGCAGCGTCGCCGTCACCGGCGACAACGGGCTGGAGTTGAGATAAAGCTTAACGTGAGCACCATTCGCCAAGGGAATTGCGTCGCCGACGGCGAGCCAAGCTTCGATCTCGACATCGTCCGGCGCGGCAATGCGCATGATACGTTCGCCGGTCACCACCGGCTTACCGATCCATTCCGAGGGATCATCGAATAAGGCGATACCGGCGACCGGTGCGACCACATGCGCACGCTCTAGTTGCCCGCGCAAATATTCCGCCTCAGCCTTACGCTCTTCAATCTTGCCACTCAACATCGCTAACTGCGCCTTCGATTTGGTTTCGGATACCGCGAGCTGCGCCGCTTGGCGATACTCGGCTAATGCAGTCGCGAGCGATTGCGACGCGACCGTGAGCCGGCTCGCGAGCGGTGCGTCATCGAAATTAAATAACGATTGTCCGACTTGAACCGTGTCGTTGGGCCTTACGGCAAAACTCGCGATCACACCTTCAAGCGGCGCGCGAATCACCGCTGGATTCGCCGGTACTAATTCGCCCGGCGCCAGTACCGTCAAGCGCACCGGCATCAATAATAAGGCCAGTATCGCTATCGCCCAGCGCGCCGCGCGTTGTTGCCA
>CAZCAK010000105.1:0-6439 GCA_964496605.1 uncultured Acidiferrobacteraceae bacterium
CCGCTACATCATCGGCCAGAAGGACGCCAAGCGTGCGGTTGCCGTGGCGCTGGTGTATGCGTTTGCGCAAATTGAACGTCTGCAGCGGCGTGTCGTTGCGCTCGAACGGCAATTAAGCGGCGCACCGGCGACGCCAGCACCGACTGCGGCGCCGAAAGCGATCGAGGCACCGCCGACCAGCGCGGAGGTGTTCGTACCGTTCGAGCGCGAGCTCGCGCCGCAAGCGTACTCAAAATCGACGGCAGCGCCATCGGCGAAGCAACCAATGGCACTGCTTCCATCATGGCTGCGGCGATTCTTTACCGACGGTAACTGGGCGGTGCGCATCGGTGTTGTCATATTATTTTTTGGGGTCGCCTTTTTGTTGAAATACGCCGCGGAGCACGCACGCTTGCCGATCGAGCTGCGCCTGAGTGGTGTGGGTATCGGGGCGGCGGTGTTATTGGCGTTTGGCTGGCGCTTGCGTCGGCGTCGCGCGGCCTATGCCGTGATGTTGCAAGGCGGCGGCGTTGGCATTTTGTACCTCAATCTATTTGCCGCGCTGCGTCTTTATCACGTCATTCCAGCAAGCGCTGCATTCGTTTTGCTGGCGATGGTGGCGGCGTTTTCCGCAATCTTGGCGGTGTTGCAAAACGCGCGCCCCTTGGCGGTACTCGGAATGGCAGGTGGATTTCTCGCGCCGATATTAACCGCGACCGATAGCGGCAACCATGTTTTATTGTTCAGTTATTATGCGGTGCTCAATGCCGGTATCGTCGCAATCGCCTGGTATCGCGCCTGGCGCGAATTGAATCTGCTCGGCTTCGTATTCACCTTTGTCATCGGTGCGATTTGGGGTTACCTCACTTACCGCGCAGAATTCTTTGTCAGCACCGAACCATTTCTCATTTTGTTTTTCCTCTTTTACGTCACCATCGCCATTTTATTTGCCGTGCGTCAGCCGGATCATCGGAGTGGTTATATCGATGGCCCATTATTATTCGGCGCACCGATCGTCGGCTTCGCCTTACAAGCAGCAATGATGAAGCCGTTCGAGCATGGCCTCGGTATCAGCGCGCTGGCATTGGCGGCGTTCTATCTGGCGCTCGGTACGCTGCTACTGCGTCGTTTGCCTGGATTACGATTAATGACCGAGGGATTCTTGGCCCTAGGCGTGATCTTTTTAACATTGGTCTTTCCGCTGCTGCTCGATGCGCACTGGACTGCCGCGAGCTGGGCAATCGAAGGTACGGGCTTGATATGGATCGGTGTGCGTCAATCGCGCCGACCGGCGCGTGTATTCGGGGCGCTCTTGCAAATCGCCGCCGGTGTTGCGTTCGCACTAAAACTCGGCGGCGATCGTAGTGCGGCGTTGCCGCTAATCAATCGCTACTTTGTCGGCGCGATGCTATTGACGATGTCGGCCGGTATCGGTGCATTTTTATTAGAACGCCGCGCGCGTATTTTGAAAGGCATCGAGCATCGATTTCTAGCGTATTTATTATTCGCCTGGGCGCTACTGTGGTTATGGTACGGCGTGACGAGCGAAGTCGCGCGCGACATAGAACCGCTACATCGCAACGCGCTGTCGATTGCGGCGTTCGGGGTCATCGCACTGCTATTGAGCACGCTGGCGCGCCGTATTCCGTGGCGCTGGCTGCATATCGCCGCCTTATTAATCTTGCCGCTGTTGTATCAATCTGCGTTCAACACCTGGCTGCAATTCGGCCACGTGTTTGCACAACGTGAAATGGTGGGGTGGTTGTTCGGTATGGCGATTTACTTGTGGGTACTACGCCAGGCGGACAAAGACGATATTGCGGCGTCATGGTTACATGCGTTGTGGCTGTGGTTGGGTGCACTGAGTCTCGCCTCGGAACTGGCGTGGCGTGTGAGCGAGTTGAATATCGCGCGCGCCTGGGCGGTTAGCGCGTGGATGGTGAGCTTGATCGCGGTGTGGCAGCTCGTCTTGCTGCTTTCACGGCGTACGCTGTGGCCGTTCGCCGCCTTGCGCACGACTTATCTCGGCCTTGGCGTCGCGCCGCTGGCGGCATTGTCGATACTCGCCGGGTTGCACTCGCATACACTGGCCGAGGTTACGCCACTAGAATACTGGCCGTTATTGAATCCGATCGACATCGCGAATTTATTATTGATCGGTATCGCGGTGGAGTGGCGGCAGGCGGTGCGCGAAGAGCTCGATCTGCACGCGCGCCGGCAATTGCTATGGCTGATCGGCGTCATGGCATTTTTATGGTTGAATGCGATGTTATTGCGTAGTGTCCATCGCTGGGCCGACGTGGCCTATACCGTTGCTGCACTGAGTAACTCGATGAGTGTGCAGGCGGCGTTGTCGATTTTTTGGTCGATTTGCGCCTTGGTGGCGATGTTGCTCGGCGGACGTTATCGGTTGCGCGCGGTCTGGGGCGTCGGCGCGGCCTGGCTCGCGGTGGTCATCGCAAAATTATTCTTCATCGATCTCTCCAGCACCGGCAGCATCGCGCGTATCGTTTCATTCATCGGCGTCGGGGTATTGCTATTGCTGATTGGCTATGTCGCACCGGTGCCGCCGCGACTAGCGGACGACGACGAACTTCCGGCGGTGGCGAAATGAAAGCGATCTTGTTATTGGTGAGCCTGATGATATCGGCCGCCGGTGCGGCGGCGCCGCGCGATTTCGCTTACGGCAACCGGCTGACGCCCGACAATAGCGCGAGCGTCTACGCCACGGCCTTACCGATCGATGTCTATCGCTATAGCGCGCGGCGCGATCTCGGCGACTTACGCGTCTTCAATGCTGACGGTACTGTGGTGCCGTACGCGATACGCATTGCCCCAGCGACGATCGCACCGCCGCGCCTAGAACCGGTGCCTTTATTTCCGGTACGGCTGCCGCGTGGCGTCGCGCCCGGCGCCTTACGATTGCACATCGACGCCAACGGCAGCAGTACCGCCATTGATGTCGCGACGGCGCAACGTAAGCCCGATCGTAACGATATGGTCCTCGGTGGCTATCTATTGGACCTGCGGCGCATCGTAGGACCGGTGCGTGCGCTCAATCTGCGCTGGCCGGACCGGACCGGCGACTTCAGTGCCGCGATACGCGTCGAGCAAAGCGACGATCTCGTGCACTGGCGCGTCATCAACAGCGCCGCGCCAGTGGCGCATCTGCGTTATGGCGGTCAAGTGCTGGAGCAAAGTCGCGTCGAATTGCCGGCTAACGCGTACCATTATCTGCGCATCACCACACCGGAAAATGAGTTTCCCCTGACATTGGCCGCTATCGATGTCGAACACGCCGATGTCGCGCCGCCGAAACGACATTGGTTGCCGCTCGCGTTAACACCAGACCCCAGTCAAGCCGGTGCCTTTTTCTTTACCTTGCCGGGCCAGGTACCCGCGGACCAATTGCGCATCGATTTACCGCTGCCGAATACCACCGTGGCGGTGGAGTTGAGCGCGCGCCGGTTTCAGGAGAGCACCTGGGTGCGCCGCGCCGCCGGTGCGGTGTATCGCCTTAATGTCGCCGGCCGCGCGGTCACGAGCGCGCCGATCAGTTTAATGCTGAGCGGCGAACGCGAATGGCGGCTGCGGTTCCTGCAGCCAGAAGCCCTGAAAGATACGACGCCGACAGTTGCGGTCGGCTGGAGCCCGGCCGAGGTAGTTTTTTTGGCGCAAGGACGACCACCGTTCTTGCTGGCGTATGGCAATGTCGACGCGGCGCTGGAAAATTTTCCGGTGAACGATATTCTCGGCGGCGTTCGTAACGATATTGCGCTGGCGGTGACCGAGATCGGGGTCGGCGCCACCGAAACGCTCGGTGGCGACGCGCGCCGCGACGCACCGCCGCCGCGCGAATGGACCCGCGTGGCCTTATGGATCGCCATTGGCATCGGCGTGCTCTTGCTCGGCGCGATGGCCTGGCGCCTATGGCGCGATTTAAAGGCGCAATCGCGCTCATAGATACGTTCTACGGGCGCGCCGATTACGGTATGCTGCGCGTTTTCGTGCGAGCCACCCGTGGAAGAACTCAATCCGTTAGTCAACAAAATTAAAGACCTACGTCAGCGCGCGGACGCGCTTCGGGGGTATCTTTGACTTCGACGCCAAGAGCGAGCGTCTGGCGGAAGTCCAGCGCGAATTAGAACAACCGAACATTTGGGATCGTCCGGAGCACGCACAGCAGCTTGGTAAGGAGCGCGCCAAACTCGAGGCGCAAGTCGGCGTCTTGCGTCGTTTGGGCGCGGGCCTCGATGATGCCGCGGAATTGATCGAGCTTGCGCGTAGCGAACAAGACGCGGAAATTCTCGGCGCGATCGGCACCGACTTGGCGCGGCTCGATGCCACCTTGGCGGATTTGGAATTTCGCCGTATGTTTTCCGGCGAGCTCGATGCCAACAACGCCTTCCTCGATATTCAATCTGGATCCGGCGGCACTGAGGCGCAGGATTGGGCAAATATGTTGCTGCGCATGTATTTGCGCTGGGGCGAGCGCCGTGGATTTCAGACCGAGTTAATCGAAGTGTCGGCGGGTGAGGTCGCCGGCATTAAAAGCGCGACCGTGAAATATACCGGGCCTTATGCCTACGGTTACTTACGCACCGAGACCGGCGTGCATCGTCTGGTGCGTAAGTCGCCGTTCGATTCCGGCAATCGGCGTCATACATCGTTTGCGTCGGTATTCGCCTATCCCGAGGTCGACGACGACATCGATATCGAAATCAATCCGGCGGATTTGCGCGTCGATACTTATCGCGCCAGCGGCGCCGGCGGCCAGCACGTCAATCGTACCGACTCGGCGATTCGCATTACGCACATCCCCAGCGGTATTGTCGTACAGTGTCAGAGCGACCGGTCGCAACACAAGAATCGCTCCGCGGCGATGAGTATGTTGAAGGCGCGCCTATACGAAGCCGAGATGCAAAAGAAACGCGAGGTGCAGCAAAAGCTGGAAGATAGTAAGGCCGATATCGGCTGGGGCAGTCAGATTCGGTCGTATGTTCTGGACCAGTCGCGCATTAAAGATTTGCGCACCGGCGTGGAGGTCGCGAACACGCAAGCGGTGCTCGACGGCGATTTGGATAAATTTATCGAAGCGAGTTTAAAGAGCGGTATAGCATAAGAGTCAATATGAGCGAATCGGAAAATCCCCCCATCGACGAAGGTGCGTTAATCGAACAACGCCGCGCCAAGCTGCGCGCCTTGCGTGCACAAGGCATTGCGTTTCCGAACGACTTTCGCCGCGACACCATGGTCGGCGAGCTGCACGCGGAATACGGCACCACCGATGCCGCTACCCTCGAGACGCAACCGCGTCGCGTCAAGATCGCCGGCCGACTCATGACACGCCGCATTATGGGCAAGGCGAGCTTCGCGCATTTGCAGGACATGTCCGGGCGCATGCAGATCTATGTGCAACGCGAGACCATCGGCGAACCTGCTTATGACGAATTTAAGAAATGGGATATCGCCGATATGATCGGCGTCGAAGGGGTATTGTTTCGCACTAAAACCAACGAGTTGTCGGTGAAGGTGGAATCGCTACGCCTATTGACCAAGGCCCTGCGGCCGTTGCCGGAGAAATTTCACGGCCTTACCGATCAAGAGACGCGCTATCGTCAACGTTATCTCGATCTCATCATGAATGAGGTGGCGCGCACGACGTTTCGCATTCGTTCGGAAATCGTGACGTTTATCCGCCGCTTCCTTACCGACCGCGGTTTTCTCGAAGTCGAAACGCCGATGATGCAGGCGATTCCCGGCGGCGCCACGGCGCGGCCATTTGTCACGCACCATCATGCGCTGGATATGCAGTTGTTCCTTCGCATTGCACCGGAGCTGTATTTAAAACGCCTGGTGGTCGGCGGTTTGGAGCGGGTGTTCGAGATCAATCGCAATTTCCGTAACGAGGGTTTGTCGACGCGGCATAATCCAGAATTCACCATGCTCGAGTTCTATCAGGCCTATGCCGATTATCACGATCTCATGGATCTCACCGAGACCATGTTGCGCGAGCTGGCGTTGGCGGTAATTGGCCGTACCGGCATTCAATATCAGGGCGAAACTTACGATTTTGCCAAGCCGTTCACGCGCATGACGGTGCGCGATTCGATTTTGCATTTCAATCCTAATATTTCGCCGGCGGACCTGGATCGCCTCGAGACCGCGCGCGCGATCGCCGAGCGACTACATATCCCGATCAAACCAAGTTACGGCCTTGGTAAGATTCAGATCGAGATTTTTGAAAAGACGGTCGAGGCGAAATTGAAGGATCCGACCTTCATCACCGCCTATCCAACCGAGGTTTCGCCGCTGGCGCGGGTCAACGACCGCGATCCTTTTGTCACCGATCGCTTTGAATTTTTCGTCGGTGGGCGCGAGATCGCCAATGGTTTTTCCGAGTTGAACGACGCCGAGGATCAGGCCGAGCGCTTTCGCAAGCAAGTGCAGGAAAAAGAGG
>CAZCAK010000106.1:0-6333 GCA_964496605.1 uncultured Acidiferrobacteraceae bacterium
GTGTCGGCATCAGCAATTTTCCGATCGCGCATGGGCTGGCGAATCACAATGCGCAAGGTGTGCCGTGGATGAATGCACACAATGCCGCGATTCAGGTGGCGGCAGAAAGTGGCCTCATCGGTTTGGCGTTCTTCGTCACGGTGTTGGTGCGTATGTACCGCGCCAATGCAAGATTGCGTAATAGCGGCGCCAATGAAGAGGTGCGGCATTTAGGGCGCGCCTTGAGCTTCGGCTGGTTGGCGTACGTCATTTGCGGATTTTTTCTGTCACAAGGGTTTACGCCGCTGTTTTATATTTTGGTGGCGATGGTGGTTTCGGCGCATCGGGTTTTACCCTGCACCGCAACCGGAAACAATAAAGCGGAAGGCAATAGGACAGGGCATGTCGTATATCGCACGCATCAGGAATCGCGACGGGGTCATTCCCGACCTGCTGTATCGCACGTATAAGTCGGTGCAGCGGTTCAATATCGGACCGATTCCGGGTCTGTATCACTTATTGGCCTACGAGCGCGGCTTGCGTCGCGGCGTCGGCTTGTGGCTGAAGCGGAAATTTTACGACGAACCGCTGTTTCGTCTGCGCTGCGCACGCTGCGGCGAAGGTCTGCACCTCGAAGATGGCATCCCCGAGGTGTATGGCGATCTCGAACTGCGGCTCGGCGAGCGTGTCACGATGCACGGTACGACCACGTTGGCCTCGGCAAAGGTATTTAAACGCCCACGCCTGACCATTGGCGATCGCAGTCATTGTGGTTCTTATTTTTCGGTGATTGTCGGCGCTGACGTTACGATCGGCAACGATGTGCTCATTGCCAATCGCGTGCAGATCTATGCCTACGATAGTCATCCGTTGGATTTAGAAAAACGTGCGGCGCATGAGCCGGCGGCCGCCGATACCAGCCGTCCAGTCACGATCGAAGATCACGCCTGGATCGGCTCCGGTAGTTTTATTATGAAAGGTGTTCGTATCGGCCGCGGCGCTATCGTCGCCGCCGGTTCGGTCGTCACTAAAGATGTCCCACCGCTGGCTATCGTTGCCGGTAATCCGGCGCGCGTGGTTAAGCGTCTCAATCCAGACGGCAGTACGCGCACCGTCGCGCTATAAGGAGCCACGATGCAAGGAATTCTCGCCGCGCACGGCACCGTACCGAGCCCGATCACAGCGGCTGCGCCAACGACGGTGTTGATCGTGATATCGACCCATATCGTGGGCGGGCCGGCGAAGGGCTTGTTGCAATTAATACCGCAGCTGCACGCGACGCACCGCGTGCGCCCACTGTTATGTACCTTTGTGCGCCCAGGTGCCGCGGACACACCGTTTATTCGTGCCTGCCGCCAGCACGGCATTGCGCTAATTCAATTGCGGCAGCGTTTCAATTTCGATCCGCGGCCGCTGCGGCAATTGCGCGAGATCATCGCGCGCGAGAACGTCGCTATCGTACAGACGCACGGTTACAAAGAGAATCTGTTCGGTCTGGCGCTACGGAGTTTCGTACGCAAACCGTGGATTTGCTTCACGCACGGTACTACTGAAGAGAATATCAAGGTGCGCCTATACCACGCGCTCGATAGCCGTGTCGTGCGTCTCGCCGACCGCATCGTGTCGGTATCGCCGGAACTGACCGAACGGTTCTTGGCCGAGTCATGTCGGGCGAAGACGCGTCTGGTGGAAAACGCGATCGCGCCGCGACCGCCGGCGGTCGATGCGACGCGCATTATGGAATGGAAGGCGCGTCTCGGTTTAACGGACGATCCGATCATCGCGTGTGTCGGACGCCTGAGTCCGGAGAAGGGCCAGGCACAACTCATCGACGCCGCGGCGCAATTACAACAGCGCGGCCGCCAATTTCAGCTGGTGTTCGTCGGCGACGGACCCTTGCGCGCCGAATTGGAAGACAGCGCCATGCGACGCGGCCTCGCCGGTGTGGTGCACTTTATCGGCCAGCAAGCGGATATGGATTTGGTTTATAACGCGGTCAATATCCTGGCGTTGCCATCGCATAAGGAAGGCATGCCGAACGTGATTCTCGAGGCGATGAATTACAGTTTGCCGATCGTCTCGACTGCCGTCGGTGCGGTACCGAGTATGTTGAGTGATGGGAAGGAGGCGTTGCTGGTCGAACCGGGTGACACGGTTGCGCTCGCTGATGCCTTGGATCGCGTATTAAGCGAGCCCGTGTTTGCGCGCGGTCTTGGGCGTGCGGCGTATCAGGCTTTGTTCCCGCGCTTTTCGCTCGCGCAAAGGGTAAACAATATGGAAGCGGTTTATACGGAGTTGTTAAAGGAGTCGGTGTGATCACGGTTTTTGTTTTATGTCTTTTGTTTGTTGCGTACACCTACGCGCTGTATCCATTGGCGGTGATCATACTCGGACAACGCCGCCGTCGGCGGCCGTCGCTACCGGCGTTTGCATTCGCACCGGTGGCGGTAGTGATACCGGCTTACAACGAAGGTAAATACATCGCGCGCAAGATTCGCAATGTCTTGGCCTCGACTTATCCCGCGGAACTCTTGCAGGTGTGCGTCGTTTCCGACGGCTCTACCGACGACACCGTGGCGCAGGCCTGCAGCGTCGACGATCCACGCGTGCGCGTGCTGGTATTGCCGCAACGCGGTGGCAAGGTCGCGGCGATTAATCTTGCCGTCAGTCGCATCGACGCACCGATTTTGATTCTGACCGACGCCGCAGAACTATTCGATCGACACGCGATTGGATTTCTCGTCGAAAAGCTGGCCGATCCGGAAGTCGGTGCGGTGTCAGGCGAGTTGCGCTTCATCGACTTACAAACCGGATTCAGTCGCGACCTCGGCCTGTACTGGCAATACGAGACCGGCATTCGCGCCGCGGAGAGCAAACTGTCCTCGATGGTCGGGGTCACCGGCGCGATTTACGCCATCCGCCGGGAATGCTTCACGCCGATCGCGCCCGATACGATTCTCGACGATATGGCGATTCCGCTTGAGGTTGTACGCCAAGGTCGACGCGTTGAATTCAATCCCTACGCACGCGCCTACGAAATCGCAACCGCCGACGTTACGCAGGAATTTATGCGTAAGCGCCGCACGCTCGCCGGCAATTATCAATTATTGGCACGCTACTGGGACTTATTGGTTCCGTTCAAAAGCCCAATCGCGCTGCAATTGTTATCGCATAAGGTGTTCCGCCTATTCGTACCGTACGCCTTGCTCGGTATGTTCATCAGCAGCTTCTTTCTTCCCGATCCGTTTGGCACGGTTGCGGTGACGACGCAGGTCTTATTTTATGGCGCGGCATTATCGGTGCATCGCTGGCCGACGCGACTGCGCGGCGCGATGCTATCGTTGCCCTATACCTTCTGCGCCTTGAACTGGGCGGCGTTGGCCGGCTCTTATTATTACTTCGCCGGCTTGCAATCAGCGCGTTGGGAGAAGGCAAAGTGAGCTCCACCGTTGTCGATCGCAGTCTGCTCGGCAATGCCGCACCGCACCGCATGCAGCATGCGGTCGCCGATTCGCGCCGGGTATTTCTGTGCCTTAGCAGCGATTGGGACGGGCATCCGTCGAGCTTGACGCATATTTTTAAAATCATCAGCAAGACCGAGCCCGTGATTTGGGTGAATAGCATCGGCCAGCGTACGCCGAAGCTGTGTTGGCGCGATGTACAGCGCGTAGCGCGTAAGCTGAAGGCGCGCGGCGGTGCCAGCAATAGGGTAACGGTTCACGGCGCGCGACCGCAGGCGGTGATTGAGCCGCGCGTGCTGCCATTTCATTTTTCGCCGCTGGCGCGTGCCATCAATCGACGCCTGTTGGCGGCGCAATTGACGCCGCATCTCCGTCCGTGGCGTGCCGCCGGTGCCGAGGTGATCGCGGTGACGACCAATCCGGTCGTGGCGTATGTCGCGCGTGCGCTCGGCGTCGATCGAACGATCTACTTCTGCATGGACGAATATGCCGAGATGCCGGAATGCGACCGCGACCTCATGCGCATGTTTGAGCCGCAGTTACTGAAGCAGGCGCATCGTGTGTTTGCGACCTCAAATGCGCTGGCGCATGCGAAATCCAACGGCCGCAGCGAAACGATTTATTTGCCGCAGGGCGTCGATTACGAGCATTTTCAGAATCCGCCACCGCCACCGGCTGCCTTGCGCGATTTACCGCGTCCTATTATCGGATTTCAAGGGATCGTCGGCGCACGGGTCGATCTCGCATTATTCGAGAAAATTTTGCAGCGCCTGCCGCAGGCGACGTTGGTGACGCTGGGACGCGAGGAGGTGGATCTCGCGCGACTACGGCGCTACCCGCACTATCGTCATTTTCCGGCGGTATCTTATGGCGATTTGCCGCGCTGGGCCGGGGCGTTTGATATCGGCTTAATCGCCTACAAACAAGACGGCCACACCGCCGCGGTCAATCCGCTCAAATTGCTCGAATACTTGGCTATGGGACAAGCGGTAATGTCGCTGGAGTTGCCGGAGTTGGTGCGTCACGCCTCGATCGTGACGCTCGCCCGCGATCACGCGACCTATCTCGATGCGCTGGCCGCGATGGTGGCGCGTTATCCGTTTAGCGACGTTGAATGCGCGCGTCGCCGTGCCTATGCACAGCAACATTCCTGGGCACAGCGTGCCGAGCGCTTTCTCGCGGAATGCGATGGCTTCGGCGCCTATGAGAAGGTTAAGTATGGATAAGCGCGAGGCCACGGCCGCAGTGCGTGCGAATTACCGCAGCGTATTAATTTGCCACGCAGACGACCCGCTCAATTACACGGGGATGGCGCGCTGGTTGGCGGCGTGCAGCCATTTGGCCGGTATCGTGGTGATTCGTGAAAACGGCGATCGCAAGTGGCAGCGCCTGCGGCGCGAATGGCGCCGCAGTGGAACGTTCGGTCTACTCGATGTTTTTTTATTTCGCCTCTATTACCGATTGCGTCACGCACGACGGGACGCGCAATGGGAGCGAGAATTACTCGAAAAGTTATCGACGTGCTATGCACCGGTAGCGGCGGATGTGCCGATTTTGTATACCGTGGATCCGAATAGCGATGAGGTGCGCGCGTTTATCGAAGCGCAGCGATGTGACGTCGCGATCGCGCGCTGCAAAACCTTACTCAAGCGCTCAATCTATAGTGCACCGCGTTGCGGTACGCTAGTGATGCACCCAGGAATTTGTCCACAGTACCGCAATGCCCATGGTTGCTTCTGGGCCTTATCGCGGCGCGATCTCGCGAACGTCGGTATGACGCTGCTTAAGGTCGACGACGGTATCGACACCGGCCCGGTATACGGCTATTTCCGCGCCACGTTCGACGAGTGGCGCGATAGCCATCACGTTATCCAATGTCGCACCGTATTCGACAACTTGACCATGATCGAACGGAGCATTGAATCTTACGTCAACGGCAGCGCGACGACGATCGACGTAGGGCGGCGTCCGTCGCAGGTGTGGGGTCAACCACGTCTAACACCGCATCTGTATTGGAAGTGGTGCGCATTCAGTGATAGTCGGCGCCAGCGCGATACGGCGGTATTGCTCTATCACGACGTCACACCGGCGGGACAACAGGACGCGAGCGGTTTTGGCGGCGATGGGGCGGGCGAATACAAACTCGACAGTGCCAGGTTCGACGCGCATCTCGCGGCCTTGCGCCAGGCATTTCCCGATGGGCCGCATACCATCGATACGAACACGCCGCCGACCGGGCTGATGTTGAGCTTTGACGACGGTGGTCGATCTGCGATTACCGAGATTGCGCCGCGGCTGGAGGCGCTCGGCTGGCGCGGCATTTTCTTTATTACGACGCGCTATATCGGCACGCCGGGGTTTCTAACCGTAGCCGAGATTCGGGAACTCAACCGCCGTGGTCATGTTATCGGCAGTCATTCGGCCAGCCATCCGCGGCGGATGTCCGCACTCAGCGACGCGCAGATCTACTGCGAATGGTCCGAAAGCGTGACGGTGCTAAATCAAATTCTCGGGCAGCCGGTGCGTATTGCATCGGTACCGGGGGGTTATAGCTCGCGGCGTGTGTACGATGCCGCGGCGCGTGCCGGTATCAGGATACTCATGACATCGGAACCGCGCGCACGCAGTGTACGCTACGGTGATCTCACCCTGTTGGGCCGTTTCAGTATTCATCACAACACCTCTGCAGCGACGGCCGTGGCGCTGGCGGGCGGTTCACGCCTACGCCAATGGCGTCAATGGTTGCGGTGGAACGGTCTTAAGCTTGCGAAACATAGTTTAGGCGCAGCGTATCCGGTCGTGCGCGAGGCTTTGCTCGGCGTCCGGCACACCAAGACCGGTATCGGAATATAAGGAAGGAGTATATGGAATTATTGGGATTTTGTGAGGGAAG
>CAZCAK010000107.1:0-3287 GCA_964496605.1 uncultured Acidiferrobacteraceae bacterium
GATGTCCGACAAGCTCCGCGCGATCGCGGCGGCTGTGAACGCGATCGAGAAGCAGTTCGGCAAGGGCGCGATCATGCCGTTCGGCGGGACGCCGGACGTCAGCGTGCCCGTCATCAGGACGGGATCGATCGGCCTCGATCTCGCGCTCGGCGTGGGCGGCCTGCCCCGCGGGCGCGTCGTCGAAGTGTTCGGCCCGGAGTCGTCGGGCAAGACCACGCTCGCGCTGCACGCCATCGCCGAGTGCCAGAAGGCCGGAGGCGTCGCCGCCTTCATCGACACGGATCACGCCCTCGATACGAACTATGCCAGGCGCATCGGCGTGGATCTGACCAACCTGCTCATCTCGCAGCCCGACTGCGGTGAGCAGGCGTTGGAGATCGCCGATCAGCTCGCGCGGACGGGCGCCATCGACCTGATCGTCGTGGATTCCGTCGCCGCGCTCACGCCGCGGGCCGAGATCGAGGGCGAGGCGGGCGATGCGCACCTGGGCCTGCAAGCGCGGCTCATGTCGCAGTCGCTCCGCAAGATCACCGCCGTCGTGGCGAAGCAGAACGTGACCGTCGTCTTCATCAACACGCTCAGGACGGCGCCAACATCGAACGCTTTCGGCCCGGAGACAACGACGTGCGGATCGGCGTTGAAGTTCTACGCGTCGGTGCGGATCGACGTGCGCAAGGCCGGGAGGCTGATGGAGGGCGAGGCGGCGGTCGGAAACCGGATCCGCGTCAAGGTGGTGAAGAACAAGGTGGCGCCGCCGTTTCGCGAGGCGGAGTTCGAGGTGCGCTTCGGCGAGGGCATCAACACGGCGGGCGAGCTGGTTGACATCGGGGTCGCGGCCGGGTTCGTCGAGAAGTCCGGGGCGTGGTATCAGATCGACGGCGAGCGCATCGGGCAAGGGCGCGAGCGCGCCTGCGAGTGGCTTCGGGCGCATCCCGAGGCGGCGGATGCGCTGCGCGCGAAGATCGTCAAGAAGCAGGGAGGGATTGATGGAATTCAAGCCTGAACGCCTTTTCACGGATCGCGGGTGGATTGCGCGGCCGGACGAGAACGTGCCCTTGATCGGGATCTTCGACTACGCGCACCCCGAGATCACCAAGGGGGCCTACGTCAGCTTCAAGATGGCGCAGGAGATCCAGGAAGCGCACGATCGCGTCGCGTTCGCGCCCCAGGCGTCCGAGACGTACCTCTCCGCCGAGGTGCAGGACAGGTTGGTGAACGGCCTCCTCGCCGCGGTCGAGCGGTTCCTGGGCGTGGAGACGTCGTCCGGATCCGGCATGCGGGGTGCGGGGTATCTCCGGCAGTTCCTCTTCAACGACTACGGCGTGTCCTACGTCCAGCGGGCGCTGGAGACGTTCCAGTCCTTCCTCAAGGACAAGTCCCGGTGATCGCCAAGGTGCAGTCCGCGGGCGTTCTCGGCGTCGAGGGCTACCCCGTCGAGATCTCCGTCCAAACCGAGCCCGGATTCGGCTTCCACGTCGTGGGCCTGCCGCCCGCGGCGGTCAAGGAGATGTGGGTCCGCGTCCGGTGCGCGCTGGAATCCGCCGGGCGCAAGCTGCCGGCGTGCGAAGCGCTGATCGCGCTGTCGGGCGATGCGCCCAAGGACGGCGCGGCCTACGATCTGCCGATCGCGATCGCGATTCTCGCTGCGACGGGCGACAACTCCATGAAGGTTGACGGAACGGTCCTCGTCGGGGAGCTGGCGCTCGACGGGAGGCTTCGTCGCGTCCGTGGCGTACTGCCGATGGTGCAGTACCAGAACGCGCAGGCGTTCGGCATGTTCAACATGATCGTCCCCTCGGAGTGCGCTGCGGAGGCGGCGATCGGAGCCGGTTCGGTGCACGTCTACGGGGCGCTGACGCTCAGGGACGTGATCGCGCACTTGCGCGGGGAGGCGGATCTGGCGCAGCCGGTCGTCCGTCTTTCCGGCTGCTCGCGCGGCGACGCGCCCCGCGGCGTGGACATGGCCGACATCCGCGGTAACGAGACCGCCAAGCGCGCGATCGAAGTCGCGGCGGCTGGCGGACACAACCTGCTGCTCATCGGCCCGCCCGGATCAGGCAAGTCGATGTTGGCGAAGTGCCTGTCGTCGATTCTCCCGCTGATGTCGGAGTTCGAGGCGTTGCAGGTCGCCGCGATCTACAGCGCAGCGGGCCGGGAGGTCCAGAATCTTCCGATCGCAAGGCCGTTCCGCGCGCCCCACCACGACGTCTCGGTGGCGGGGCTGGTCGGCGGCGGGCCGGTGCCGCGACCGGGCGAGGCGAGCCTCGCGCATTGCGGCGTGCTGTTCCTCGACGAGCTGCCCGAGTTCAAGCGATCGGCGTTGGAAGCGCTCCGGCAGCTGACGGAGGACGGGTCCGTGACGATCGTCCGATCCAAGAGCGCGTTGTCGTACCCGGCGCGGTTCCAGCTTGTCGCGGCGATGAACCCGTGCCCGTGCGGATATTTTGGGTCGTCGCTCCGGGCGTGCGCGTGCCGGGAGGATCTGGTCAAGCGCTACAGGGCGCGCGTGATGGATTTCGCGGCGCGGTTCGATCTCATGGTCGAAGTGCCGCACCTGGACTACCGGACACTCGCGTCCGCGAAGCAAGGCGAGGCGTCGTCTGCGGTTCGCGATCGGGTGATCGCGGCGCGAAAGCGTTCGGCGTTTGTGAACGCACAGATGGGGCCGAAGGCGATCCGTGAAAGCTGCTCGCTCGACGCCGAGACCGATCGCCACCTGGAAGCGTGCGTGAAGCGCTTCGGGATCTCGTCCCGGTCGGTGCATTCAATCCTGCGCGTGGCGCGGACGTGCGCCGATCTCGCGGGACGGGACAAGATCAAGGCGTCGGACGTGGCCGAGGCGGTCGCGATGCGCGTTCTCGATCGGCAAGTCTGATGGGAGGGATGTCCACTTGTTCGAGGTCAATTGAAATGCACCCGCTCGGCCCGGCCTCCGTCGTCGCCTTCACGATCGACGGCCAAGGTACGTATTCCCTGGAGGCGCTGATCGAGGCGAACACCGCCCCCGGCGTCTACTGCGACCCGGAGACGATCGTCGCGATCAGGACGCTCCTGCCCGGCGAGGTCTACCTCGCACTGATCGGAAGCGACGGCGGCGGCGGGTCGATCCGGATCGAAGCGGTGGAGTCGCCCGGTTTCGAGTACATGGTGTGGAACGAGACGGACGACATCCCCGCCGCTCCGGATTCGTTCGGTTCGAAGGCCGAGGCCGAGGAGTTCATCGGCGCGTTCCGCCAGCGGTTTGAGGGGCAGGGGTACTACAAGACGTCGTTCGGCACGCGGATCCC
>CAZCAK010000107.1:3387-6316 GCA_964496605.1 uncultured Acidiferrobacteraceae bacterium
GCCAGCGGTTTGAGGGGCAGGGGTACTACAAGACGTCGTTCGGCACGCGGATCCCGCCTTCCGAGGTGGAGCTGCTGATCGAGGAGGAAGCCCGTGCGTAACGAGGAATGCCGTCAAGCGGCTCGCCTTCTCCGGAACTACGCTATCGCCTGCGACAACATCCTGTACAAGCACGGGGATCATACGCAGGATCAGCGCGACGCGGAGGATCTGGCCGACAAGCTTGAAGGCGAAGGCGAGGACGAGTTCGCCGCGTTCTGGAGGACGTGATGGCAACCGCAGTCGTCGACCGGATCACGTCCTCATCCAGCGGCACGCACTACGAGATCCGCCGCGGGAGCGATTCCCTGCTCTACTGCTACAACGCCGACACGGGCCGCGCCTGCCAGGGCTGGCTCTCGAAGAAGAACAGCCTCCGCAAGCAGGGCAAGGAAGGGCGCGAGCCCGCCGCCTGCAAGCACGTCACGGCGTACGTGGAGAGGACGGGCGCCAGCTACGGGATCCCGTTCGAGAAGAAGGCCGAGAAGCCCACCGACAAGCCCGGCGGCAAGTCCGGATCCAAGGGCAAGGCGCCTGCGGCGCCCAAGCCGTCCGGCGTCCCGGTCCTTCAGACCACGCCCGCCCCCAAGAACTGGAAGGAGCGCTTCCTCGCCGAGCAGAAGGCGGCGGAGGCGCGCGGGATCCATACCCCGGCGGCGATGCTAGCCGAGTTCAAGGCGGAGATCGGGCGGTTCGCCAACCTCGACGTGGAGGAAGGCGAGATCGCCGTCCCGGCCGCGGGCGGCGCGCGGGCGCTCGACGTGGAAGAAGATTGATGTCCAGCAGGAAGGACGTGACGGCGATGGCGAAGAAGGAGACCGCGGGCGACGTGCTCGCGCAGGAAGTCGGCGCGCTGCTTCGTGCTCGCAACCCGATCATCATCCTGACCACGCCGGAGGAGGCGCGCGTCCAGGGCGTGGTCGCGGCCGTGGCCGCGTCGATCAAGCCCCCGTACGGCATCAAGCGCTGGAACTGCGTCCAGGGCGTGACTGATCTTCTTGGCAAGGAGGATGCCCCGGGCAAGCAGGCCAAGGCCCCGGGCGCGGTGCTCGCCGCGATCGCGGAGTCGAAGAAGCGCGAGGTGTGGATCCTGCTTGACTTCCACCCGTTCTGGAAAGCGCCCGTGGAGAACCGAGCGCTCCGGAACTTGGCGTTGGAGCTGCCGAACAGCCCGACGAACGAGTCGCGGACGATCGTGATCATCACACCGTCGTCCGACGTGCCGGTGGAGTTCCAGGATCACGTGGTCGTGGTCAAGTGGAAGCTCCCGGACAGGGAGGAGATGGCGGGCGTCTTCGACGCCTTCGTGGACGGGCTCCAGGACGGCTTGCCGGCCAAGAAGACGCCGCCCGAAGTCCGCGAAGCGGCGATCGATGCCCTGATGGGCTTGTCGGTCGTCCAAGCGCAGGGCGTCCTGTCCAAGTCGATCGTCAAGCGCAAGGGGATGATCGATCCGAAGATGATCGGCGATGCGAAGAAGCAGATCATCAACGCGGGATCGGGGATCGAGTATCACGATCCGGATCCGCGCGGGCTCGATGCGGTCGGCGGCCTCGACGTGCTTAAGGACTGGCTCCGGAAGCGGCGGCACGCCTTCTCCGAGAAGGCCAAAGCCTTCGGGCTCAAGAAGCCGAAGGCCGTCTTGATCGTCGGCCAGCCCGGCTGCGGAAAATCGCTCACCGCCAAGGCGCTTGCCGCCGGGTGGGGCGTACCGTTCCTCCGCCTCGATCTGGGCGCGGCCCTCGGCGGGATCGTCGGCCAGTCGGAGAAGCAGCTCGCGGCGTGCTTCGCGGTCATCGACGCGATCGGATCGTGCGTGGTGATGATCGACGAGTTCGAGAAGATGATCTCGACGGGGGAGTCGCTTGACGGCGGGGTCGGCAAGCGCCAGCTCGGCGCGATGCTCTCCTGGATGGAAGATCGCAAGGGGTCCGCGTTCATTGTCGCGACGGCCAATGACGTGCACAAGCTGCCGGCGGAGCTGCTGCGCCAGGGCCGGTTCGACGGGATCTTCTTCGTGGATCTACCGGATCGGGCCGAACGGCGTGCGATCCTCAAGGTGTCGCTCGCGGAGGTCGGCCGCACGGAGGCAGGGATCGATCTCGACGCCGTGATCCAGGCGACGGAGGGGTTCGCAGGCGTCGAGGTGGCGTCGATCGTCCAGTCCGCGCTCTTCTGCGCGTTCGAGGACAAGGAGCGGGCGCTCGTCACGGGAGATCTGCTCGAAGTCGCGAAGACCGTGGTGCCGCTTTCGCGGACCGCGGCGGAAAGCGTCAAGGCGCGGCGCGACTGGGCCAGGACGCGAGCGATTTCGGCGTCATTGCCGGAAGCGGTGGAGGAGGAATCCGCCGGAGGCAGGGCGCTCGACGTGGACGACTACGGGACGCCGGGGAGCAACTGATGGCGAAGCGGATCATCGCACGGTTCCAGCCGCAGGCATGGATGCGCGGCTACGCGGTCAACGTCGATCCGGAAGGCGAGACGACGTGGGACGTCACCGACGCGATCGCGGCGATGGGCCGCGAAGCGGCGTTGGCGCTCCAGGACGACCAGTACGAGACGGATGATCTGCGGGATCTTCCGGCTGCGCCCGCGTGGGTGCGCGAGTACGTCATGGTGCAGGACAGCATCCAAGCATATTTCAGTGATGAAGGGGAGCAAGCATGTCCAAGATGACCCTGGAGGGAGGGATCTTCCTCGTCACCAACATCAAGCTCGTCGGCGGCAAGGAACGCAAGACCGACAAGGCCGATCCGAAGGACTACCACCCGGAGATGGTGGCCGCGGCCCCAGCCGGCGCCAACGTGACCGCGAACGTCACGGTGCAGCGCATGGACGATCCGGCGGAGTACGCGCGGGCGGAGGGCGTGCGGGAGGCCGTGCGCAAGAT
>CAZCAK010000108.1:0-6316 GCA_964496605.1 uncultured Acidiferrobacteraceae bacterium
GGAGACACCGCCGAGCGTGATCTTCACCACGGCTTACGATCAGCACGCGCTCGACGCGTTCGAAGTCAATGCCGTCGACTACTTGCTCAAGCCCATCCGCAAGGATCGGCTTGAGAAATCGATGTTGAAGGCGAGCAAGCTCAGTCTGCAACAATTACAAGAATTAAATCAAGCCCAAGACACACCGACTGCACGCACACACATCAGCGTGCATCTGCGCGGGAATATTCGCTTGGTGCCGGCACCGGAGATTATTTATTTCTTGGCCGACAGCAAGTATGTAACCGTGCGTACCGCCAAGGACGAACACTTAATCGAAGATTCGCTGGTGAATCTAGAGCGCGAGTTCGGCGATACTTTTCTGCGCATCCATCGCAATGCGCTGGTTGCGACACAATACATTCAAGGCATCGAAAAAGATCCGGCTGGAACCTGGCATGTGAATCTGCGCGGTCTAGATAAGAAGTTGGCCGTCAGCCGCCGCCACGCGGTATCGGTGCGACGTTGGGCGCGTCGCTAAACGTACAAGTCTTGTTAATTACGCCAAACCGCGACTAACGGCGTATTGAGGTCGCGCTCTTCGATGTCGAGCGGAAATTGCACGCGGCGAATATAATCGAGCGTGCTACTAATGTGTTCGAGGTTGAAATAGAGACGGCGAAATACCTGCGAGCGCTTCGGATTGATTTCCAAATCGGCGCTTTGCCAATAGGCGCTGCGTCCATGATCGAGGTAGTAGTTTAGGCGCCCGGCCTTCTGTAGCCGTTCACGAAACAAACCGCTCATAAATAAACTGTATTCGCCGACGTGGCGTGTGATCGTCGCCTGGCGCGAACGATCGCCGTTACTGCCTTCGCCCTCGGCCTTTTGGCGCTCGAGCAACATTTGTGCGATGTATTCGAGCGGTGTGCCGTCGGCATCGCGTAGTCCGTATAACGCGGACGTGTGGGCAAAGCGCGTCAGCACGTCGCTGACATATTCTACGGTTCCTGGCTCTCCTAGCCCGCGCGCGCCGAAGGCGTGTTGAACCTGGCGATGGAAAAATTGATATAGGCTCGGTGCAAGCATATCCAACCTCCTTCGATAACAATGCAAAACAGTATGCAAAATCCGTACACAATTGGAATCGGCAACTAAGTTCTCCCTGCGTCCTACTTAAGTCCTTGAACTTAAGCGTAGTCCGTTGACATCGGATACACCATGCGTATCATGCGCCGCGTTCTCCTACGCGGGGTGGTCATGATAATAACGACAGGTCGGTCCATTGTGGTGCTGTTTTTGCTGATTGCGTTAAGCGCGTGTGGCCAAAAAGAGCGCGAAGAATTGAAAACGCGCGTTGCCAATCTCGAGCGCGATGTCGCCAGCGCCAATGCCGCAATCGCGGAGAAAGACGCAGCGCTTAAAGACCTGCGCGGCAGCATCGATGCATCCGGCGCGAGTCTGCGGCAATGCGTGCAAACCAGCGATACACTTAAGAGTAAGGTACGCAAACTGGAGATCGAGCGCGACAAGCTGCGCGCCGACTTGAAGACACTAAAGGCAAAGCGCCGCTGAGGAGCGTCAATGGTTAGTATCGGGACGCCGCTAAGTCCGTCGGCGACCAGGATTATGTTGTTGGGCTCCGGCGAGTTGGGTAAGGAAGTCACGCTCGCGGCACAACGCCTGGGTGTGGAGGTGATCGCGGTCGATCGCTACGCCAACGCACCGGCGCAGCAAGTCGCGCACGCGGCGCATGTCATCGATATGACTGATGCCAAGGCGGTGCGCGCCTTGGTGGAGCAGGTGCGGCCGCACATCATTGTTCCCGAAATCGAGGCGATCGCTACCGACGCCTTGCGCGCGATCGAAGACGAGCGCATCGCCGTGGTCGTCCCGACCGCACGCGGTGCGCAGCTCACCATGAACCGCGAGGGTATTCGCCGGCTCGCGGCAGAAGAATTAAATATCCCGACCTCGCGCTACGCCTTCGCGAACACGCTGCGTGAATTGCAGCACGCAGTCGAAGGCGGTATCGGCTATCCCTGCGTGGTCAAACCCGTCATGTCCTCCTCCGGTAAGGGCCAGTCCTACGTCGAAGACGCCGCCGCGCTGAGCACGGCTTGGGATCACGCCATGTCCGGTAGCCGCGTCAACGCCGGGCGTGTCATCGTCGAATCGTTTATCGACTTCGAATACGAGATTACCTTGCTGACGGTGCGCGCCCTCAATGAGACCGGCCAGATCGAGACATACTATTGCGATCCGATCGGACATCTGCAGGTGAAAGGCGATTACGTCGAGAGCTGGCAGCCGCATCCCATGAGCGAGCGCGCTTTGGCAAAGGCGCAAGACATCGCGTTGAAAATCACCAGCGCCTTAGGCGGTCGCGGCATTTTTGGCGTGGAGTTATTCGTGCGCGATGAGCACGTGTGGTTCTCCGAGGTGAGTCCACGGCCGCACGATACTGGCATGGTCACGATGATCACGCAGGCGCAAAACGAATTCGAACTGCATGTACGTGCGATTCTCGGCTTACCCGTGGGTACGCGCATGCGCCGCGCCGGCGCCAGCGCAGTGATCTATGGCAATGTCAGCGGTGAAGGTATTCACTTCGATGGCGTCGATGCCGCATTACGCGTTCCCGAAACCAGCTTGCGGCTATTCGGGAAGCCGGTTTCTTACGAGCGTCGCCGCATGGGTGTAGCCCTCGCGGCGGCCGATACAATCGATGTGGCACGGCGCCGCGCCAAGGAATGCGCCGCGCGCATTAAACCACGGCTTTAAGCGGCGCCAACTTGCCGGTGGTAACCAAGATCACGCCGATCAGCACCACCGCCATGCCGAACAGTTGATGTAACCCCAGCGTTTCGCCGAGTAACCACCAGCCGAGTAGCACTGCAATCGCCGGGTTCACATAGGCATACGTGCCTAATTTCGCCGGTGTGGTTTCATGGGTAAGCCAAACGTAAGTGCCGAAACCGAGCGAACCAAAGAGTGTGAGATACGCCAGCGCTGCCAGACCCGAGGCACTCCAGTGCCATGCCGCCCCTTCGCCGGCGGAGAAACCCCATAGCGCCAGAATCGCGCCGCCGATCAAGGATTGCAGTGCTGTCGACATCAGGGCCGGTGTGCGCGGCCGTGCGCGTCGTGCCTGTACTGTGCCCAGTGCCCATAAGATCGAAGCCAGTGCCACTGCCGCCTCGCCGAGCAAGTGACTTGCGCCGAAGTCTGTCGGTTTCGGCCATAGCAAAATCGCGACACCCACGAAACCCAGCACCAAACCCCAACGCGCCCGCGGCGAGACTGGTTCGCCCTGAGCGCCGACCGCGCCGAAACCCGCGATCCATAGCGCCGCACTTGCGACAATCAACGCGGCAAGACTCGACGACACCCATTGTTCGCCGATGACGACTAAACCATTGCCGCCGACGATCAGTAGCACGCCGCTGAAAATAATGACGCGCCACTCGCGCCAGCTGCGCGGCGGGCGTTGTCCGTGGCTGTAGGCGTACAGATAAAACGCGATACCGGCGAGCAACCACCGCGGCGCGGCAAATAATAACGGCGGCAAGCTGCCAACGCCGATGCGGATGGCGAGATAAGTCGAGCCCCAGACGATATAGAGCGTGATAAACGCCAAGAGGATTTTGCTGCGCGGGGTCGGGTGGTTCATGCGTACGTATGTACTGTAACGCAGGTGCAAACTTGCACCTAGTAAGCTGCTGGTGCGGTGTTTCGTGGGTGCGGGCGTAAGGCCTCGGCTCCTAAATTATTTTAGAACGAGTGCCCGATACCGATGCCAATGCCGAAATGAAACCGCGGTTCGGTGCGCGGGACGTCCTGCTCCCACAACTTAAGATCATCGACAGCGATTAGCGGATAGTCGTAATCGCTTTCACCCAGTTTGCGTGTTTCGCTGGTTTGCACTGGACCTGTGATCGTGACCAATCGTCCCGGCGCATAGTCCACTGTTTCGAGATAGCCATCTTTGGTGGCAATGAACCGGCCTAGGGGTTCGCTATCGCGTTTCGGCCTACCGTTGCGATCCAACGGATAACTCAAAACCTCAAGTTGCGTGTGGTCTTTTAAATTTTTGCTGCCGATTACGACACCGCCCCAACGCACCCGATGGCCGCGGCTGGTCGCGCCCTGATTATTCGTAAGGTCGTTTACCGCGGCGTGTGGCGTCAGATTTTTGTCGATGGCGGCGTCGTCGGCTTTGTCTTTGGCACAGCCGAACAAGACGAGGGTTACCAGTAGGGTCGGTCCTATTTTCATATTAAGGCACGATATAGCGTGGGTGGCGATACCAATAAGGATAATAACCCCAAGGATACCAGGGGTCGTACCAACCATAAGGCATTGGGCCGTAGTACGGCGCATAGTACTGTGCTGCACGATGCTCGCTCTGTTGTGGCCATAAATAATATTCGTCGGTTTTTACGACGACGAAATCGTAGTCGTATTCACCTATGCGCCGCGTTTCCTTACCGCTGATTGTTCCGCTCACGGTAATGAGTCGCCCGTCTTTAAAGACGGTCGGCTCCAAGAAGCCGTTAACGCGCGCGATGAAGCGGCCGCCGCTGGTATCGCCGCGCAGCGGCATGCCGTCGCGGTCAAGCGGACGTTCTACAATTTCTAGCCAGCTTTCTTGTGCCTTGTGTTGCAAGGCGGCAATGGTGCCACCCCAACGGACGCGCGCGCCCACCGGCGGATTGTTGCGGACTTCGTTTAACTGAAGCGCCGGTTTCGGTGCCTCCTGAATCGACTTCGGCACCGATGTGGCGCAGGCGGAAAGCAGCACGAGACTTGCGAATGTGCCCAACAGGTTGCGGATGCGTCGTCGATCGGCATCTCGCTTCGGGCTTAAGCGCAATAGGATTGGTATCACATTCATGATAGTAATGTAGAGCGCGATCATTATGGCAGGCATCAGACCTTGGCCGAGCAGGATCATGCAGCGTATAACGAATCAAACTTGAACTCCGTTGACATCTGCCCCATCTTCGACGATGGAGCGAGCCCATGACCGAAGAAGTGACCCGAAGCGACGACGTGACCCAAAGTAAAGAACCGATCGAGCACAGCCGCGAGAATAGCGCGCGCCGACAGTCCACCGACGGCGGTGCCTTGGCGCGGCCATCCGAGATCTTGCCCGGCGTTATCCAAATTTTGCCGCTGTCCAACCGCCCGTTCTTTCCCGGGCAGGCGGTCCCGCTAGTGATCGACCGTGAGCCATGGCAACGCAGCTTGGAGCTGGCAGTGGAGGGCCCGCAACATTTGATCGGCTTGGTCTTGGTGCGCGGCGACGATCCCTTGGCGGCCGGCCCCGACGATTTTTTCGAAATGGGCACGGCGTGTCGCATTCATCGCGTTGCACAACATGAAGACAAACTCCAGGTCTACCTCGAGGGCGTCCAGCGCTTTCGTATCGACTCTTGGGTCGCGCGCGAACGACCGTTCATGGTACGCGTCGAATATTTTCCGGAACCGAAATTCAACGGCTCACCGGAACTCAAGGCCTATTCGGTCGCGATCATCAATACGATTAAAGAACTCTTGCCGTTAAATCCGATGTACGGCGAGGAACTGAAATATTTTTTGACGCGGTTCACCGCTGAGGAACCGACACGCCTCGCCGATTTCGCCGCAGGCCTGACCACCGCGAGCAAAGTTGAGCTGCAGGAGATTTTGGAAACCCACGCACTCAAGCCGCGTCTAGAGAAGGTCTTACTGTTATTAAAGAAGGAAGTGGAGGTCGCCAAGACGCAGGCGCGCATCAGTTCGCGCGTTGAAGAAAAAATGAACGAGCAGCAGCGCCAATTCTTTTTGCGCGAGCAGCTGAAGGTGATCCAAAAAGAACTCGGCATCAATAAGGACGATCGTAGTGCCGATATCGAGCAATTTCGCGAGCGTCTGACGAAACTGAATCCGTCGCCCGATGCGCGCAAACGCATGGAAGAGGAATTGCAGAAGCTGTCGGTGCTGGAAACCGGCTCGCCGGAATATGCGGTGACGCGCAATTATCTCGATTGGTTGACGATATTGCCTTGGGGCATATATTCGGAAAATAAAATCGACTTAGAACACGCACGCAAAATTCTCGACGCCGATCATGACGGTCTCGACGATGTCAAAGAGCGTATCATCGAATTCATTGCGGTCGGCATCATGAAAGGTGACGTCGCCGGTTCCATTTTACTTTTAGTCGGCCCCCCGGGCGTCGGCAAGACCTCCATCGGTCGTTCGGTCGCGAGCGCGCTCGGTCGCAAATTTTATCGCTTCTCGGTCGGCGGTATGCGGGACGAAGCCGAGATCAAGGGCCATCGACGCACTT
>CAZCAK010000109.1:0-6308 GCA_964496605.1 uncultured Acidiferrobacteraceae bacterium
ACCGGTGAGCGCGGCGCGTTCAATACCCGCATCGCCTATATCACGAAAGAGGGCGCACGGCGCAATACTAGCTATAAGTTGCTCGTGGCCGACGCCGACGGCTACAACGCGCGCGCCATCGTGGTATCGCCGGAACCCTTAATGTCACCGGCGTGGTCGCCCGATGGCACGCGGCTGGCGTACGTGTCGTTCGAAGAGGGCCGCTCGATTGTGTACGTCCAGAGCATCGCCGACGGCAAGCGCATGAAGGTGGCCGAATCCAAGGGCATCAACAGCGGCCCCGCTTGGTCGCCCGATGGCACGCGGCTGGCGGTCGTGCTGTCGAAGGAAGACGTTGCCGATATTTATGTTTATCGTTTTGCCGATCAATCCTTTACGCGCTTGACTGGAAATCCCGCAATCGATACCGAGCCCGCCTGGGCGCCGGACGGTAAATCGCTGGTTTTCACCTCGGATCGCTCGGGGCGGCCGCAGATTTACCGTATGGATGCTAATGGCGATAATGTGCAGCGTCTTACGTTCGAGAACGATTATAACGCGCGCGCGTCTTACTCACCGGATGGTAAGATGCTGACCTTGGTCAGCGGCGGTCGCGGCGAATATCATGCCGCGCTGTATCATCTGCAGGAGGGCGCATTGCAAATACTGACCGACACCAATCTTGACGAATCGCCGACCTTCGCGCCGAACGGCCGTATTGTATTGTATGCCACGCAGGTCAATCGCCGCGGCGTTTTGGCGACGGTCTCGGCCGACGGTCAGGTGCGGCAAATTCTAAAATCGTCGGAAGGTGATATACGCGAGCCCGCATGGTCGCCCATCGGATTTCAATCGCAAACCAGAGGAGTGACACAATGAAAAGCAGTCGAGTGTTGATGGTACTGTCCTTGGTATTCGGCCTGGCTGCCTGTAGCGGCGACAAAGGCACTAAGCCCGACGAGGCGGCAGGCGATGCAAATAAGAGTGCTACGACCAGCGGCGCCGATCAGGCGGGCGCGCAAGGCAATGCCACGACCGATAGCGCCGCGGGCAATCAGAAACTCGGCGGCAGCGATGCCGGCGCCGGCGGCGATCAACGCCTAGTGCATTTCGCGTTCGATAGCGACTCGGTGGACGATCAAAACCGCGCCATCGTGGAGAGTAATGCGCAATACATGCAGGCCAATCCAAAGTTGAAGGTATCGGTTCAGGGCCATACCGACGAGCGCGGCACGCGTGAATACAATCTCGCCTTGGGTCAACGTCGCGCCAAAGCCGTTGCGCGTATGCTGAAGGTGCTCGGCATCCCCGACAATCGCGTAACGACTACTTCATTCGGTGAAGAGAAGCCAATTGCGACGGGACAGGGCGAAAGCGCCTGGGCGCAAAATCGCCGCGTCGAATTCGTTTATAAATAATGTCCAGATCGGCAATTACATTGATCGCAACGCTCGCCTGTGCCCTCGCGGCACAGGCGGCGACGCCGGATCGGCGCCAAGTGCCCGCGCCGGTGGTGTCTACGAGTTCAATGGCGACGCAGGATCAATTACTGGACCTCTTACGCCAAATCGAAAATCAACAAACGCAGATCAAACAATTGCAGGATCAGGTGGAAGTACAGACACACGAACTTAACCAACTGAAGGCACGGCAGCGCGACACCTATAATGATGTCGATCGGCGCCTGCAGCAGCTCGAGAAGCGTGGCGCCAACGACCCAGCGCCGAGTTCTAATACGGCGGAACGCGCGGCACCAATTGCCGCGGTCGCGGAACAGCAGGCGTACGACGTCGCATTCAACGCGCTCAAGCAGAAGCAATACGATCGCGCCGAAAAAGGGTTTCGCGATTTTGTCGGCCGCTATCCGCAAAGCGCGCTCGCGGATCATGCGCAGTATTGGCTCGCGGAGAGCCTTTACGCAAAGGAGGACTATAAGGCCGCATCGACGGAGTTTTCCCGTGTGATTCAACTTTATCCCACCAGCAGCAAATTACCCGATGCCATGTTGAAGATCGGCTATATCCAGGCCGACACGAATCAAGCCGATCAGGCACGCAAAAACTTTCAGGAAATCGTGAAGCGTTTCCCGAATAGCAGTGCCGCGCGCCTGGCGCAAAAGCGCTTGGACGGCAGCGCGCGCTAACGCACGATGGTGCGGTTCTATGCAGACACGGCGGCTTCGCATCACCGAGATTTTTCATTCGCTTCAGGGCGAGGCGCGTACGGTCGGTTGGCCGACGGTATTTATTCGCCTCACCGGTTGTCCGCTGCGCTGTCAGTATTGTGATACCGCCTACGCATTTCACGGCGGTAAGCTAACCGATTTCGATACTATTTTGACCGAGGTCGCGCGTTATCGGGCGCGTTACGTCACCGTGACCGGCGGCGAGCCGCTGGCGCAGCCCGCATGCCGCGATTTGTTGCGCGAGTTATGCGACGCCGGTTACGCCGTCTCGCTCGAAACCAGCGGCGCGATCGACGTCGCCGCAATCGACGCGCGTGTCAGTATCGTGATGGATCTCAAGACACCGGGCTCAAAAGAAGAAACGAAGAATTGTTACGCCAATATCGAACTGCTTGCGCCGAAGGATCAAATCAAGTTTGTCATCTGCGACCGAAACGACTACGAATGGAGTCGTGCGAAACTCGAGCAATGGAACTTGGCGGAGCGTTGCGAGGTATTATTTTCGCCATCGTTCGAGGAATTAAATCCAACCGATTTGGCGGAATGGATTTTGGAAGATCGCTTGCCCGTGCGCATGCAATTACAAATTCATAAATTTCTCTGGCATGACGCCCCCGGCCACTAATTTGCGCCGCGCCGTGGTTTTGGTTTCCGGTGGGCTCGATTCGGCCACGGTATTGGCATTGGCGCGTGCGCAAGGCTACGCTTGTTACGCCTTAAGCTTCGATTACGGCCAACGTCATCGCTTCGAATTGGAGGCGGCGCGGCGTGTGGTGACACACATCGGGGCGGAGCGGCATGAGATCATGCAGCTCGATCTTAGCTGGATGGGCGGGTCGGCGCTGACCGATCGCAGCCTCGCGGTGCCGCAGGAGAGTGGCAGCGGTATCCCTATTACCTATGTCCCGGCACGCAATACCGTGTTTCTCTCGATTGCGCTGGGTTGGGCCGAAGTATTAGGCGCGTTCGATATTTTTATCGGCGCTAACAGCGTCGATTATTCGGGTTATCCAGATTGTCGCCCACAATACATTGCAGCGTTCGAACACCTCGCCAATCTTGCAACACGCGCCGGTGTGGAAGGTGGGCAATTCCACATTCATGCGCCGCTGATAGCGTTGACCAAGGCCGAGATCATCCATGCCGGGCGCGAGCTTAAGGTCGATTACGGCCTCACCTTCTCTTGCTACGACCCCGACCCGAGCGGCCGCGCCTGCCAGCGTTGCGATGCCTGCCGCATTCGCGCCCGTGGTTTCGCCGCTGCCGGTGAACGCGATCCGGCCTTGTAGTTAAGGGCGGCTTACATAACCTCCGGCCGGTGGTGTGCCCCGATAAAACGCAGTAACATCGCGGGCCTAGGCGAGCACCGCGCTTGCCATATTAGATCTTGTCATTGTATTAATTTGGTTCGGGGGTCTCCGATGGAATTCAATATTCATACTGAAATCTTGTTAATGGCGTTCGCGATCGCCGCGATCATGGGTGCGGTTGCCAACAAGACCAACTTCTGCACCATGGGCGCGGTGTCCGATTGGGTCAATATCGGCGACACCGGCCGTATGCGTGCCTGGATTTTCGCCATGACCGTGGCGCTCGCGGGCGTGCTGATATTGGAGGCGAGCGGCATCGTGACGTTGGGGCAGGATACCTTCCCGCCGTATCGCACCGCCAATTTCGCCTGGCTGCGCTACGCCCTAGGCGGCGTGATGTTCGGCGTTGGCATGACCTTAGCGAGCGGCTGCGGTAATAAAACCATGATCCGCATCGGCGGCGGCAATGTGAAATCGCTATGGGTATTGATCGTCGCTGCGATCGGCGCCTATTTCATGCTCTGGACCGATTTCTTCAATACCGCCTTCATGAGCTGGATGACCCCGACCATTATCAATCTCTCGGACTACAACATTCAGAGCCAGGAGCTGAGTGCCGTGATCGGCGGCTTGGTCGGCGTAAGCGATACCGCGCAATTGCATTTGATCATTGGCGGTGTCGCGGTTTTGGCATTGTTGTTCTATGTCTTCAAATCCAGCGACTTCCGCAGCAGCTTCGACAATATCCTCGGCGGTCTGGTGGTTGGTCTCGCGGTTATCGCCGGTTGGTACATTACCGGCGGGACGCTTGGCCAGCAGTGGAAAGAGTACGCCGAGTTTGCGGCGGAAGTGCCGAGTCGTGTCGCGGTGCAATCGTATACGTTTATCAGCCCGATGGGCGACGCCGTGCGCTATTTGCTCGAGCCGAGCAAATTCTCATTAATCAATTTCGGTGTCATGGCGCTGAGCGGCGTCATCGTCGGCTCCTTATTGTATTCGCTGATTAAGCGCTCATTCCGAATCGAGTGGTTCGCGTCGTTCAACGATTTCAGCAAACACACCGTCGGTGCGGTATTGATGGGCATCGGCGGCGTGCTATCGATGGGCTGCACCATCGGCCAAGCCGTCACCGGCGTGTCGACCTTGGCGATCGGATCGATCCTGACGTTCTTCTCGATCGTGTTCGGCAGCGCGATCACGATGAAGATTCAGTACTACATGCTCGATGAGCAAGGCTTTCTCGGCGCGTTCCGCTCGACCATGGCGGATTTCAAGTTATTACCGGCGAAGAAGACCGCCTAAGCGTTTGATGGACGGAAGGCCGAGAATTCTCGGCCTTTTGTTTTTCTGCGTTGACACTACCACGCGTGCGCCTAGATAATGCCGCCTCTTTTTTTCCACAACGCACGGGCCGTTAGCTCAGTCGGTAGAGCATCTGACTTTTAATCAGGTGGTCGCTGGTTCGATCCCAGCACGGCCCACCACTTCCCCAGCGTCCACCATTGTGCACCTTTACTGGCTAGTCTAGAGTGCGGCGATGGGCATCATTCGGCAACAGCGCATATGGGTTTCCCGGCAATCGCCGCGGTAGGCGGCGGTGCCGCTGCCGGCGCCTGGCTGCGTTGGTGGTTCGGTACCTGGCTTAATCCCTTATTCCCCAGTCTGCCGCTTGGTACGCTCGCGGCCAATCTCGTCGGTGGCTATCTCATGGGAATCGCCATGGAATGGTTTGCGCAGAACGCCTCCTTGCCGATCGAATTACGACTTGCCATCACCACCGGTTTTCTCGGCGGCCTCACGACTTTCTCGACGTTCTCTGCCGAGGCGGTGACCATCCTCGGGCGTCACGAGTGGGCATTAAGCCTCGTGATGATCAGTGCACATGTCATCGGTTCGCTCGCCATGACTATTCTTGGAATCTATACCTTGCGCGCCTTGGCCGGTGGTGTCGCATGACCGGGGCGTATTTAAAGTTCTATGTCCATGAACGACGCAAACATCACGGCCAACTGTTATACGAGTGGTTATTGCAACACGCGAAGACGTTGGGCATTCATGGCGGTTCGGCGCTGCGTGCCATCGCCGGGTTCGGGCGTCACGGTGTCATGCACGAAGGACACTTCTTTGAGCTGCAAGGCGACTTGCCGGTGGAGATTAGCTTCGTCGTGAGCGATGCCGAGGCCGATCGCTTGCTGGCGTCGCTCGCGACCGAACGCCTGGAGCTCTTCTATGTCCGTATGGCCGCGGAATTCGGCACGCTAAGCGCGTAAGCGATTGTGAATCGCGGCGCTCGCGAGCGCCGCGTGCGCGTAGGCCACCGCGATTTGATTGAGCGCATCGACGACATCGCCGGCGGCGTATAGACCATCGACCGAGGTTTGTTGATGGGCATCAACCCAGAGCGCACCGTCACCGTTATGGCGCGCGCCTAAGCCGAGCGCCAGCTCCGACCGATTGACCGCACCGAGCGCGGAATACACCGCGTCGAACCGCAGTTTGGCACCGCTTGCGAACCAAAGGTCGGTGATACGCTCGCCTTCGAGCACGATGCGCGTCAGGTTTTCTTCGATCACAATAATTCCGGCGGCAGCGAGTTGTGCGCGGTCCGAATCGGCCAAAGTTGTTTGATCGAGCAATAGCAAGTGAACCCGGTCGGTGTAGTGACGTAGAAATAGCGCCTCTTGCACCGCGTGCCGACCGCGGCCGATCACGACGACACTTTGATTTTGAATTTCGTACGCGTCGCAAATGGGACAATGGCGCACGTAACCGCGACGAATCGCATTCGGCAAATCCGGCAAGGTTGGTTCGATATCGACCACGCCGGTCGCCAA
>CAZCAK010000110.1:0-4735 GCA_964496605.1 uncultured Acidiferrobacteraceae bacterium
GCATTGATTGGACGTCTTCAACAGCGTTTGCACGTAACATCGATGGGTTTTTCCTTCTCAGCACGGCGCCGCGCCACGGTCGAGGATGAATTGATTGCACAGGCGCTGGACGCATTTCAACAACGTGCTGACTTAGTCCGGCGGCAATTAAAGGCAGCGCGGTACCGCATTGTCGACGCCAATGTCGACACCGGCGGCCTACGCTATCAGCCGATATGGCAAGGGACTATGGCCGCGCCTATGGCGAGGGTGGCACCACCCGCGACCGAGGCCGGCACCAGCACGGTAATGGTTACGGTCAACGGCAAAATCGAGCTGCAGTAAGTTCGTCCGGCGCTACGTCCTGGTGCAGGGAAGCGTGGCGGCATTCCTTAATAGTGCAATAAGCTCACACCCACGACGCGCAATTCCTCCCGCTTTGGCGAGCTTGCGCGGTTTTTGTCGCTGGCACATGGGTTGCTTAGATCTGGTTGCTTAGAGATTGCTTGAAGTTCTCTAGCGACCCATACGATTACTCAGGAGAAGTATCATGTCGGACAAGAATGTCTGTGCCATCAACCTCCAGCCGGTATTACAGATCCGCGGTGATCCCGCAGTGCGACAGTTCGTGTTCGAACAGGAGCGGGTCACGACCGATTTCGATCGGCGGTTGAACGAAGTTATCGGCCGTGTCGGGGAACTCATCGTCGACCGCGGCGTATTCCACGCCAAGATTCATTTCTCTACCGGGCAGGTGAGCCTATGGCTCCTGAGCGATCCCTTGTCATATCGCGTGTACGTCAAAGAGGAATTTTTACAGGCGAGCCTGCTCGACGTTTGCCCGCATGCCGCATACTCGGAACGCGCGCAAGTTATGGCGCGCGATGTTTGGCGCGTGCTGGATGAATTCAAGCGTTTGCGTACGCTCGATCCGCACATCTACTTGCGTTCCGGTTCGCTCAATATTGTGAACGGTAAGGTCGGTTTAAATTTTTCCTGCGACGGGACGCATTACCTCCATTACGCCGATTTCCTGAATCACGCACATTCGCTCTACACCGCATAAGTTTCTGCAGCAAGCCTAGCCGTTATTAGCGGCATCCGGACCGAATCGAAAGCCACAGTCGGCGGATACCGGCCGCGCCGGCTTCGCGCTATCGTCGCGCCTTCACCAAAAAAATTGGAGGGAACGCAATGGATGAATCTTTATCGCGCCAAGACTACGCCGATACTTCGACCGGACACACCGACGGGAGCTTTCCGAATAAGCCCGACGATTGGACGCCGCAAGCCGCGCGCGGTCGCGCGCAGAAGGAAGATCTCGCGCTGACCGATGAGCATTGGAACGTCATCCGGGCGTTACAGGAATATTATGCCCGCCACCGCGAATCGCCGGTGCAATTACCGGAACTCAAGGAATCGCTCGAGCAAACCTTCGACGCGCAAGGCGCCGGTCGATATCTCCATGAATTGTTCCCCGGTGGTCCGGTGGCGCAAGGCTGTCGCCTTGCTGGTCTGAAGGCTCCGGCGGGCGCCACCGATAACGGCTTCGGTAGCGTCGCGTAGTACTGGCGACCTATATAATCGTTCGATTATTAAGGTCGCATCGTTATCTTTCCATTGAGTATTCCCTATGGCCTAACCGGCGATTGCGGTGACCTGCTTGTATTCGCCACCAGACTTCGTATTCTTTGAGATTAGGACGCGCTGTCTCCAACGGTGCTCATTTAACGTTAAACAGCTGGCGCCGGGGGCATCGTCGGTACCGCATCAACGTTTGGCTTTGCGCATCGCACTCATGCTATGCGTCAAGCTGGCTGGGCGTCGGTGTCGATCGGTTAACGGGTTCATAACGAGACGAGGGAAACATGGAACGGTGTTCGCTACGTACATTCTTTGCGCTGGTAATTTTGTTCACCACTTATTCGACGGCAATCAACGCCGCCGATGAAACAACGAAAAATTTAAGTTTCGCTATTGGCCCGCAGCAATCGACCGGTGAATTGGCGCGGCGCTGGGTGCCGATCATGGAGTACTTAAGCAAACGTACCGGCTACTCGATTCACTTTACCACCACCAAAGATATTCCGACCTATCAACGGGAAATGCGTGAGGGTAAATTCGACATCGCGTATATCAATCCTTATCACTACACATTGTTTCGCCGTGCCGCTGGTTATGATGCATTCGCACAGGAGAAAGACGCGAATTTAACCGGCGTGGTGGTCGTCGGCAAAAACAGCGATATCAAAGATATGTCCGCGCTTAATGGCAAAGAGTTGGCATTTCCCGCGCCCGGCGCACTGACTGCCACCATCTTGCCCATGATGTATTTCAAAGAACATGGGATCGCCGTGACACCGCACTACGTCACGTCGCACGAGTCGGTATACCGCGCCGTCGCCAAGGGTCTATACCCCGCCGGCGGCGGCGAACAGCGCACATTTGATAACACCGATCCCGCAATTCGCGATCAACTGCGAGTACTGTGGACCGCGCCGCAGTTACCGCCCTTCTTATTCGCAGCACATCCACGCGTGCCTAAGGCCGCGGTTGAGCGAGTGCGCGCAGCAATGTTGGCCATGGAGCAAGACCCCGAGGCGAAGCCGCTTTTGAAGGCGATTAATTTCAAGGGTATCGCACCGGCGAAGGATGCCGATTATGACGCCGTACGGAAACTGAACATCAAAATCCCGGAATAAAGCGCTGAGTATTTAATGTCCTTTAAGCTTAAAACTATCCTCGGCGTCGCGGCGATCGAGGCGCTGCTGCTTATCGTGCTGATCGTCACGGCAACGAAATTAATGCGCCAATCCAACGAGGAAGAGCTGCTCAAGCGCGCCTATACGACCGCGCAAATGTTTGCCAGTGCCGCGCGCGATCCAGCGCTTAATATGGATCTCGCGGCACTGCAAAGTTTTCTCGATCAATTATTAAGCAATCCGGGCGTGGTCTATGCGCGTGTCGTTGGTAATCGCGGTATGGCGCTGGTCGAGGGCGGCGATGCCGCGGCTCTAAAACGACCGTTTCACGCCGACCGTAGCATCGATGAGGTGAAAGATAATATCTTCGATGCCTACGCCGATATCGAAGTCGGCGGCATTAAGCAGGGTCGGGTCGAGGTCGGATTCTCCACCGGCGCGATTCAACAAGCGCTGCAGCGTGTACGCGCTCGAACGATCGTTATTGGGTTGGTCGAGATGGCGCTGGTCGCGCTGTTTTCCTATATCTTAGGAACCTACTTAACGCGCGGTCTGTTTGCCCTTAGGACGGCCTCGGAGGAAATCGCTAAAGGCCAGCTTGGTTACGAAATCCCGGTTAAGGGTAACGATGAACTGGCGGCGACGGCGCGTCAGTTTAATGCGATGTCGGCGCGCCTCAAATTATCCGACAATGAGCGCCGCAATGCCGAAGAGGAGCTGCAAAAACTCAATGAGGATTTAGAGCGGCGCGTACGCGTACGCACCGATCAGCTGGCCGAGGCGAATAAGCAGCTCGAGTTCCAGGCGATGCACGATAGCCTTACAAAGTTACCCAATCGGCACTTGTTTTACGATCGTTTGGAGCAAGCGGTGCTCACCGGCAAGCGCGAGTACCGTTCGATGGCTCTGATGATGCTCGATTTGGATAAATTTAAGGAGATCAACGATACCCGTGGCCATCTTACCGGCGACTTGGTATTGCAAGAAGTAGCCGTGCGGCTACGCGAGACCTTGCGCGAATCCGACACCATCGCGCGTCTCGGTGGCGACGAGTTTGCCTTGTTGTTGCCCACGATCAAGGACGGTGCGGCGGCGCTACATACCGCGGCCAAAATCGTCGATGCGATTAAGCGGCCGATCGTCGTCGACAGCGAAGACTTGACCGTCGGGATCAGCATCGGTATCGCGCTGTATCCACACGACAGCGAAGATCGGCGCGAATTGATGCGCCGCGCCGATAGCGCGATGTACGTTGCGAAGCGTGAAGGCAAGGGCGCCTGTCTCTACGAACCGGCGCACGACAATATGGTGGTCAATAGCAGTAGCGAACGTAAGCTATTGCAGCGCGAGTTACGCGCGGCAATTGCGGAAAATCAACTTATTCTTCATTACCAACCCAAAGTCGATTTAACGAGCGGCAAGATCAGCGGCCTCGAGGCCCTGGTGCGTTGGCAGCATCCGCAGCACGGCCTGCTGTATCCCGACGACTTCATTCCGCTAGCGGAGCAGACGAATCTCATCGGCCCGCTGACCTCGGAAGTATTACGCATCGCCTTGCGGCGTTGCCAGGAGTGGCAAACCTCCGGTCACAATCTTACGGTATCGGTGAATGTGAGCGCGGCGAATCTACAGGATCCGCGATTTCCCGAGATCGTGAAAGAAGCCTTGAGTCGTGCGATGGTTTACCCATCAAGTTTGGAGCTGGAAGTTAGCGAAACCGCAATTATGGTCGAGCCGAGTCGCAGCATCGAAACCATTAAGCGCCTCGCGGACATGGGCGTGCAGGTGGTGATCGACGATTTCGGTACCGGCTACTCTTCGCTCGCTTACTTGAAAAAACTGCCGGTGGCGAAAATTAAAATCGACAAGTCATTCGTCATCGATATGGCCTCCAACGGCGACGACGCCGAGATCGTGCGCTCGATCATCGGGCTCGGACACAATCTCGGATTTAATGTCGTCGCCGAAGGTGTCGAGACCCAGGGCGTGTGGAACCAATTAAAGACCTGGGGCTGTGATGCGGCGCAAGGCTATCGCCTCAGCCGCCCGATTCC